>NZ_WBKL01000187.1:0-17185 GCF_015714705.1 Nostoc sp. NZL
AACATCGACTTCACCAACCTGAAGCAAACTCGCACAGATGCGACGGTGAACTTTAACTGGGGTGGTGTTTCTCCAGATCCGTCCATTGGTGCAGATACGTTCTCAGTGCGTTGGACAGGTCAGGTACAAGCCAAGTACAGCGAGACTTACAATTTCTACACCACTAGTGATGATGGGGTGCGACTGTGGGTGAATGGTCAGCAAATCATCAATAAGTTTGTCAATCAATCCGCCACAGAATACAGTGGCGCGATCGCACTGGTTGCAGGTCAAAAGTACGAGATTAAACTCGAATACTACGAAAATCAGTACTCTGCTGTTTCCCAACTAGCTTGGTCAAGCTCCTCTCAGACCAAAGAAATCATTCCCCAGTCCCAACTGTATTCACCAGCTCTTCAGCCCACCATTACATTAGGATCATCTTCCACCATTGTGAACGAAGGTGACGGGACTGTAACCTTGACTGTGCTGCGAAGTGGTGATCTAAGCGGTACATCTTCAATTAAGTATGCCACTCAAAGTGGTACTGCAAAAGTAGGGGATGACTACGGCAATGGAGGCGAGGAAGTCGAGGGGACACTCACCTTTGCACCAGGAGAAACTAGCAAACAGGTAGCAATTCGAATCGTTAACGATAACATCATAGAAACAGATAAAGCCTTTAGTTTCCTCATTGATCAGCCAGAGGGAGCAACACTAGGAACCCAAAGAACTTTGGGAATTACGATTCAAGACAATGATGGTCAAAGTCTAAGTTTTACTCAGCCACAAGTTAATGAAAATGTCGGTAATGCCACGATAAAAGTTACACGGGCTAACGGTTCGGGGGCTGCAAGTGTCAACTATACAACCGTTGATGGAACAGCTAAAGCTGGCTCTGACTACCAGGCTATATCTGGAACCTTGACCTTTGCAATAGGAGAAACCAGCAAGAACATTTTGATTGCCATTAAGGATGACACCATTCAGGAAGCAGATGAAGCATTTACTTTGAAGTTTAGTAATGCAGTTGGGATGGTATTGCCTAGTAATCCGGCGGCAACTATAACTATCTTCGGTAATGACTCCAGTTTTAATAAAAACACTTTGGTTTCTGGGTTAGATCAACCCACAGAGTTTGACTGGTCAGCTGACAATAAGCTCATGTTCATTGCCCAAAAAGATGGGATAGTAAAGGTGTTTAACACCGTCACCAACACCTTAGAAGCAAAACCATTTATCGATATTTCTTCAGAGGTAAATAATATAAGCGATCGCGGTTTGTTAGGCATGGCCGTACATCCAGATTTTGGCAAGAGTGCGAACGGCAACAACTACGTTTATCTGTTATTTACCTACGATCCAGTAGAAACCAATCCAAACAATCCCAAGAACAATCCTAATAGCAACTTAGACAATCCCGATAGGGGAGGTAACCGTGCAGCACGGCTAGTTCGGGTGAAAGCTGACCCAAATACTGGTTACAAAACTGCGATCGCAGGCAGTCAAGTGATATTATTAGGCAAAAATAGCACTTGGGACAACATCAGCCGCCCAGACACTGACAGCACAGCGGTTAATATTACTGACGAAACAAAGAACGCTGGGCCATCAGGTATTAAAAACAAAACAACTGGCCAGCTATTTGCCAATGTCCAGGATTATCTCAACGCTATCAAAAACAACAACATTACCAACGTCCAGGATTTTATCGCCACCGACAGTTCAACTCACTCTGTTGGTAGCGTGCGCTTTGGTAACGATGGGACTCTGTTTGTGAGCCTTGGTGATGCTACTTCCTATAACCGAGCCGACCCCCGAGCAGTTCGCGTCCAGGATATTGATAATCTGTCCGGCAAGATCCTGCACATTGATGCCATTACTGGTCAAGGTTTATCAACTAATCCTTACTACAACGGTGATCCCAATAGTAATCGTTCTAAAGTCTATAACTCAGGTGTGCGTAATGCCTTCCGCATCGCCATAAATCAAGAAAGCAATATTCCCTTTATCGGCGATGTGGGCTGGTACTCTTGGGAAGAGGTGAATACTGGTGGGCCAGGCAAAAACTTTGGCTGGCCATACTTTGAGGGTGGATATGATTCAAATGGCAATCTCGTCAACCTCAAACAATTCGTTTATTCTCAACTAGATTCAGCGGCAGAGTTCTACAATACTGCTGGCAAAACCGCTACACCACCCATTTACGCCTATGATCATTCAAACGGTGCGACTTCGATCATTGTAGGTGATTTTTACACGGGTGGTGGCTTTAACAATGCTTTGTTTATCGGTAATCCCACCAAAGGAACTATCACTGCTTTAACCTTGGACAATCAGGGTAAAGTTGCCTCAACTACACAGTTTGCTTCTACTGGAGGGGCCCCTGTGGATATTAGGGCTGGAGATGATGGCAAGCTTTACTACGTAGACTTGGCATTAGGTAAGATTGATAGCTGGGAACCTGTTTAAAGTTCAAAATTAAATAGGAGTCCCATAGGATCATTTTGCTCAAGATAACTTTGTCAGAAATCCCAACAATTTTTTGGTATTTGATGTCAAAAGTGTACGACGATAAGCATCAGCGGCTTTTTTAATCGCTTCGGCTTGAGTGGGATAAGGATGAATCACACTGCTTAACTTACTCAAGCCGATCTTATTCACCATTGCCGTAGTTATTTCCGAGATCATTTCACCTGCATGACTGGCGACAATAGTTGCACCGATAATTTCATCAGACCCCTTTTTATGATGGATTTTGACAAATCCTGATTCTTCACCATCTGCGATCGCTCGGTCTACACTACTAAAAGGTATGTTGATTGTCGTCACCTGAATACCCAATTTCTGCGCCTCGTGTTCATACAACCCAACATGGGCAATTTCTGGGTCAGTGTAAGTTACCCACGGCATTACCAGACTACTGAGTTTGGAGCGTCCTAAGCCAAAGGGAGAAAACAGCGTATTCTTAATCACAATCCGCGCTGCTGCATCAGCAGCATGGGTAAACTTCCAGTTCATACAGATATCGCCAGCCGCATAAATTTTGGGATTGGTCGTCTGGAGATAATCATTTACCTTCACACCTTGGCGCTTGTCGTATTCCACCCCCACTGATTCTAAATTCAAACCTTCCACATTTGGCGATCGCCCCGCACCAACTAAAATTTCATCTACTGTTACCGAATCTCGATGACCATTGGAGGAAAAGTAAAGCCGTTTCCCCTCTGTGACAGTTACCACTTCTTCCAACTTGGAATTCAGCACCACGCGAATTCCTTCGTTAATTAAGACCTTTTGCAGAATTTTGGCAGCCTCAGCATCTTCTTTATTCAGAAGATGAGAACCGCTATGGAAAAGTACCACCTCAGAACCCAAGCGCCGGAAAGCTTGCGCCAATTCGCAACCAATGGGGCCGCCACCAATCACCGCTAAACGTTCCGGTCGTTGAATCAGCGAAAAAACCGTCTCATTAGTTAGATAACCCGCCTTTTCAATTCCCGGAATCGACAATTGTGCAGCTCTTGCGCCAGTCGCAATCACAGCTTTTTTAAATCGGAGGGTTTTGTCGCCAACTTCTACGGTATTTTTACTCGCAAATCGACCGTTACCTAAAAAGACATCCACACCCAAGTTTTTAAACCGCTCCGCCGAGTCGTTATGGCTAATATCAGCCCTTATTCGTCGCATTCTTGCCATAACTTTGGGAAAATCAACATCAATATTATGTTTGGGAATATTAACTCCCAAGTTTTGAGCATCCCAAATTTCCCCAACCACGCGAGCAGACCGAATAATAGTTTTAGATGGTACGCAACCAACATTTAAGCAATCTCCACCCATGAGATGCTTTTCAATTATCGCCACTTTTAAACCCAAATCCAGACCCGCCGCCCCCGCAGCCACCACTAAACCCGCCGTACCAGCCCCAATTACTACCAAATCGTAGACATCTGCCGGTTCAGGATTAACCCAATTTGGCGGATGAACGTAAGACACCAACTTTTGGTTATACTCATCTGTTGGGCGAACCGTAACTCTCTCTAAATCTGAATTGGTCATTGGCTAAACCCCTCTTAAGAATTGAAAATACTAAAGTCAACTGCCTTTTAAGGAAATTCAAAATTCAAAATTCAAAATTCCGGTAAACTTAGGCGGCTCAGTCTTTTATTTTTTATGCTTGTTTAATAACGAATACAACCTTTGAACTGTTTTGTCCGTTTGAGAATTGACAAATACGATTGAAGCTTTCCTGTATAAACATTTCAGTAATCGATAATTTACAGCAATTTGCAGTTCAATAGACGGCAGTAAGGGCGTAAGAATTGTACGCCCTTACAATTCATTTTCTAAAGCTTTGCGTGCAATCCGGGTGACATAAACTGTCACAGCTACTGTAGCAATCAAACCCAAAATCCTAATTGCCCATTGCAAAGTCGGGTTGGTAGGTTGAGCTTCAGTACCAATCATGGCAAGATTGCCTGCAAGGGAACCAATATAAACGTACATAATGGTTCCAGGAACCATGCCTACAGAGCCGATAAAGTAATCTTTAAGTGAGACTCCTGTGATGCCAAAGGCATAATTTAATAAATTGAAAGGAAATATCGGGGACAATCGCGTTAACAGGACAATTTTTAATCCTTCTCTACCAACCGCTTGGTCAATGGCGGCAAATTTTTTGTTATCTGCGATTTTCCGAGCAATCCAGCCCCTTGCTAAATAACGTCCCACAAGAAAAGCAGCAGTAGCGCCAAGGGTTGCACCGATAAACACGTAGAGAGAACCCCAAACTGCACCAAAAATCACACCCGCTCCCAAGGTGAGAATAGAACCTGGGAAAAAAGCGACGGTAGCGATAATGTAAAGAGCAATAAAAGCTATGGCTCCTAATGCACCCAGGCTATCAATCCATTGCAACGAGTCCCGTAAAATGGCTTGGGGATTAAAAGAATTTGGATTTGCAGATTCTTGTGCCAAAGCCGGGTCTGTGTTTAATGCGAAAGCGATCGCCAATAGCAGTAATATTAATCCACTTAAGCTGAAAAACCTCTGCAAGTTTCTGGCATCAATATAGCGGTTCCCACTCAGATGTGGTACAAAATTATATCGCCAAGTGTAGGGGCACGGCACTGCCGTGCCCCTACGGGTGTACCTCACATAAACGAGAACCCCTATATTTTTAAATATCTGAATGATTGTTAGTTTTGTCATGGGTTGTGATTTCTTCTAATGCCACACTTTGAGCTAAAGCTTTTTGAGCAACTTTTGTGATATATACAGTCACGGCAACGGTAGCAATCAACCCAACTACTCGCATTATCCATTGCCAGACTTGAGTTTCTGGAGTAATTGGTTGATGAGCCGTGTCAATCATGGCAAGATTACCAGCTAACGAACCAATATAAACGTACATCAAAGTACCGGGAATGATACCAAAGGAACCTAATATATAGTCTTTGAGGGAAACCTGTGTTACTCCAAAAGCATAATTCAATAAATTGAAAGGAAAAACGGGACAGAGACGAGTCAACAAGACAATTTTCCATCCTTCTTTAGCAACTGCCAAATCAATTGCTTTAAATTTAGGATGTTTTTCCATTAGTCGAGAAACCCAATCTCGTGAAAGGTAGCGTCCAATGATAAAAGCCAAGGTTGCTCCGACTATTGCAGCAATTAGCACATATATTGACCCCCAAAATACTCCAAACAGACAACCGCCTTTGAGCGTTAGGAGGGAACCGGGTATAAACAGTAATGTTGCCAAGTTGTAAATGACTATGTAAGCGATAGGCCCTAAAACGCCAAGACTCTCAACCCAAATGACTGAGGTTTGTAAAAGTCCCTGAAAGTTAAATTGTTTAGCGACAATTATAAGAGTGGCAATTAGGCAACTTAAGAGTAGTAGTTTGAGTTTGGGATTTAATACAAGCTTCCTCATTTTTATAAGTTTTACATTTAGAATCTGAAATTTCGTGTTTAGAACCTGAAGCTTCGTGTTCAGAACTTGAAATTTCGTGTTCAGAACCTGAAGCTTCGTGTTCAGAACTTGAAAGTTCGTGTTCAGAACTTGAAACTTGGTGTTTAGAACCTGAAGCTTCGTGTTATGACCCTTAATACTTCAAATCCAATGCCCTTAAGATATATCACCCAGATGAGAAACAGCTTAAATTCTCTTAAATTTTTCTCGGCGATACCAGCGACGAATACGCTCAGGGGAAACGCCAAGTAAATAAGCAGTAATTACTATTTGATTAAGTAGAGTGGTTTTGAGCACTCCCTTTTGCAACCATCTACGAGCTGAAGTAATAACTGGTGTGGGGATAATTACAATGCGTCCTATGCGTTTTAACCGACGCATGAGTTCAAAGTCTTCCATGATAGGCAATTCAGGAAAACCGCCAATTTGCTGAAATACTGCTTTTGTAAAAAAAATTGCTTGGTCGCCGTATGGCATTTGATAAAAATGCGATCGCACATTTATTCCCCACTCCACCCATCGTAAACTTAAAAGTGATGCATCAATCCGCAATTTAAACGCACCAGCCACAGTCCCAGGCTGTTGTAACGCTGTGCGAACCATGTTATCAAACCCAGCAGGTAAACAGGTATCTGCATGGAGAAAGAGCAGAATCTCCCCGGTAGCAGCTACAGCACCCCTGTTCATTTGAGCAGCACGACCTGGAGACGATGAGATAACTTTGACACCTAAAGACTCAGCTATTTCTATAGTGTCATCTTTGGAGCCACCATCTACGATGATTACTTCTATATTTGTATTGGGTTGAGTAGTTGCAATTGCTTCTTTGATATTCCCTGCTTCATTAAGAGTCGGAATAATAATAGAAATTCTAGCTGCGTCAATATTCTGACTCATAATTGCTTACAATTTAGCTAAAGTTGATGTCATCCTCAAGATAATCCCCATGACAGCTATCACCGTCAACTTGAACCCCATCATTCAACTTACCGACAACCAATTTTATCAACTCTGTCGGGAAAACCCTGAAGTCAAATTTGAACGGAATGCAGAGGGAAAACTACTAATAATGCCACCCACAGGCGGAGAAACAGGAAATCGCAACTCAGAAATTTCGGCAGATTGTGTGATTTGGAATCGCCAAACTAAACTAGGAATTTGCTTTGATTCTTCTACCTGCTTTAAACTTCCCAATGGTGCAAACCGTTCTCCTGATGTAGCTTGGATAAGAAAAGAGAGATGGAATTCACTCACACCTGAAGAACAAGAAAAATTCCCGCCCATTGCTCCAGATTTTGTTTTAGAGTTAATTTCACCAAGTGATAGTTTGCGAGAAACGCAAGCCAAAATGCAGGAATATATCGATAACGGAGTTAAATTAGGCTGGTTAATTAATCCGAAAATGCGTCAGGTAGAAATCTATCGTATTGGTAAACCAATAGAAACACTAGCATCTCCCCAAGAATTATCGGGAGAAGATGTTTTACCAGGATTTATTTTAAATTTGCAAATAATCTGGGGATAAATATTTGCTATCGCACTCGCACCTGCGAAATGTGGGTTACAGGGTTGTTCATAGCATTGACATCGTAATGCTTATGGAAACCACCAGTGACTTCTATTGTTGTAAAACTGAAACCGTCCAAAGCCGAGAAATTGTCCGTGGGATTTCTCACCCACTGGGAACGCTGTCACACCCAGTAAATAGACACCAGAAAAGCTGGGATTTTTCACAGGGCGGAGGGCGATTGTAACTGTCTGTCCCGGAGTGACAGGCGGTTCAAAGTTCACAGTAACTGTGCGCGTCTCGCGTTCCCTGGTGACTGGGCCTAGTGTTAGCCGAGATTCTTTGCGCTCGCTCGTTCCGACAAAGGCGCGGGTATCATGAAGATCATAGCGGATGTTTTCTGCTCCTTCTTTTTGTGCGATCGTTACCTTCTGGAGGGATTCTCCAGCATTCTCCGGCACGTTAATCGTGAAATAGTAAGTTGCGCCCCAAACATTCACATCTTTATAAGTAGTTGTCGCCTCAACAAGTTTTGGCGGTTGGACAAAGTAGACTTTGCCATCCCTAAGCTGCACCGCTTGAGTCATCGGAACAACAACTCCCCCAATACCAATTGCTAACGAAAGTGTTATCCCCAACAAAGTTGCAACGCGCATGATTCAGATACAAAAAACGCCCTCATTTCAATTTTAGTTCTTTGGGAATGAGCGACTTGGGTATAATAGAAGCTTGTTTTTCCCAATCAGAAGATTTCGTGTACCACCAAGCCCAAGCAATTAAAACTGCTTGAAAGGGAAGTCTGAATACGTGTAGCCAAGGTGAATTTGGTATATGTTCAATCTTAATAAGATTAACCGCCATATTAATATTGGCAGGGTAAACAGCAATAAAAAGAGCAAGAAGTCCCCAAGCAGCAGCTTGACTTACAGGCGGGACTAATAAACCGATACCACCCAAAATTTCATAAAAGCCACTCAGATAAACTAATCCTAAAGGGTAAGGTAGTCGTGGTGGAACAATTTTGGCATATTCTTCCGGAACAAGGAAGTGTGTCACTCCAACCACAATGATGCATATAGCAAAAATTACTCGTAATACTTCCTTATACTTATTCATGATTTTGACTCATTATATACTTGTGTCTATTACTTAAGTTTGACTGACAGATGTTAATCTGACTTGAGTCAATAGGAGGAAAAATTGACAAAAATTTCCAAAATACCACTTAATTAAGAGATTTATCTAATTGCCGATCACATCTTACAAGTAAGCGACTGATTCTTTAATCCAATTATTCATAAAAATATGAGC
Organism: Nostoc sp. NZL; assembly: GCF_015714705.1. NCBI lineage: Bacteria > Bacillati > Cyanobacteriota > Cyanophyceae > Nostocales > Nostocaceae > Nostoc > Nostoc sp. NZL. Next base: position 8,778 of record NZ_WBKL01000187.1, read on the forward strand.
GATGCCTTTAACCGACTTGCACCCTTCATTCAGGAATATATTTATCATCACCAGTGGACTGAATTGCGGCCAGTTCAAATTGCCGCTTGTCAAGTTATATTTGACACCGATGCTCATTTGCTCGTTACTGCTGCAACTGCTGCGGGTAAAACAGAAGCAGCCTTTCTCCCAGTTTTGACTCTATTACATGCCAACCCTGCTGCAACCATAGGGGCATTATATATTAGTCCAATCAAAGCTTTAATTAACGATCAATTTGAGCGCCTCAACGACTTACTTAAAGAAGCAGACATTCCAGTTTGGCACTGGCACGGTGATGTTTCTCAAAGTCGCAAAAACAAGCTTTTAAAGAATCCTCAAGGCATTCTTCAAATTACACCAGAATCTCTAGAAAGTTTGTTAATTAACAAAAATAACGACCTCCTCCGCTTATTTGGTGACTTAAGATTTGTCATCATTGATGAAATTCACGCCTTTATGGGTTCGGAACGCGGTTGTCAAATTATTTGCCAATTACAACGTTTAGCAAAGTTGACGCAAAAGCAACCGCGCCGTATTGGTTTGTCGGCAACTCTTGGTGATTACTCACTAGCTGAAGAATGGTTGCGATCAGGAACAGATAAGCCAGTCATTACGCCGAAAACTGACGGGATAAAACGCCAAATCAAACTAGCTTTAGAACATTTTTATATTACTGATGAAGTAGATGAATCAGAGGCAACAGATTATGAACAATATATTTTCAACCTCAGCAAATCTCGCAAATGCCTAATATTTGCTAATAATCGCACACGCACCGAATCTGTAATCGCATCTTTGCGACAAATTGCCACAGAACAAGGGCTACCAGATATATATCATGTGCATCATGGGAGTATATCTGCTAGCTTACGGCAAGCAGCTGAAAACGCGATGCGCGGACCCAACAATCCAGCAGTTACCGCCGCTACTCTGACTTTAGAATTAGGTATAGATATCGGTCACTTAGAGCGAGTTATTCAGTTAGAATCACCGTTGTCTGTAGCTAGCTTTTTACAGCGTTTAGGACGTAGCGGCAGAAGAGGTGAAGCTGCCGATATGCGCTTTATCTGCGCCGAAGATCAACCATTATCAGAAGCTTCTCTACCAGAGCAAATACCCTGGCAACTTTTGCAGTCTATCGCTATAATTCAGCTTTATTTAGAGGAGCAATGGATTGAACCAATCAGACCGATTAAATATCCTTTTAGTTTGCTTTATCACCAAACAATGAGTATTTTAACAGCAATGGGGGAAATTTCACCTAATGCACTAGCTAAACAAGTTTTTAGCCTGCCGCCTTTTACTGCTATTTCCAAAGAGGATTTTCAATTATTACTACGCTATTTAATTGATATTGGTCATATTCAGCATACTGAACAAGGTAAATTAATCTTGGGTTTAGTAGGAGAAAAGATTGTAAGAAAATTCCAATTTTATGCTGTCTTTGCTGAACAGCAAGAATATATTGTTAAGCAAGGTGCAACGCAAATTGGCAGTATTGTCACGCCGCCTGCTGTTGGGAATCAATTTGCTTTAGCTGGGAGAACTTGGGAAGTCGTAGAAGTTGACTTTAAAAAGAAGGCTATTTTTGTTAAACAAGCCGAGGGGAAAGCTAGTATTTATTGGCGTGGTGGTAGTGGTACTATTCACACCAAAGTTTTGCGACGAATGCAACAGGTTCTATTTGATAATGTCGAGTACAGCTATTTGCAAAAAAATGCTTTGCAACGTTTACGTCAAGTCCGTCAATTGGTGCAGCAGGTTGGATTAGATAAACAAAATATCTTGCAATTGGAAAAAGGTAAATGCTGCATCTTTCCTTGGATGGGTACGGTTGCTTACCGCACCTTAGAAAGATTACTCAACTCTTACTGTCGAGAATCATTGGAAATTACAAGTATCGGCGGAGTAAATCCCTATTATTTAATAATTAAATTAGGCAAGGATAAATTTAAATATCTTTATCATGAAATTGCTTCATTGTGTGAGCAAAGAATTACCTCAGAAGATTTACTCAGTACTTCAGAAGCACCAGAAATTCAAAAGTATGATCAATTTATTCCTCATCCACTTTTACGAAAAGCTTTTGCTAGCGATTATTTAGATATGAGAGAACTCAAACAGCAAGTGGTTTCATGGAGAGAATAAACAACAGTAAAATCCTTTAATTCCCTGAAAATTGCTAAAATTCCTAAAAATTATTAGTAGGTAATCCAGTAACATCAGTTTCGAGAGTAAACAAATCACCAGCGTAGAAACTTTTTTCGATCTCTGCTTGGCTCAGTCCTACTGAAGCAGTAGTAATGTAGAGTGTTTGCAAATCCTCGCCTCCAAAAGTACAACTGGTTGGCAATTGTACAGGTAGCTTTACCCGTAATATCTCTTCACCCTTGGGGGTGAAACGAATCACACACCATCCATCCCACATAGCTGACCAAATATGTCCTTCACTGTCTATTGTCAACCCATCTGGGTAGAAGGGTTCATTAGTTAAATCAACAAAGATCCGACGATTAGTAATGTTTCCTGTTAGTGAATTAAAGTCGTAAGCGTATATTTTTTGCTGAGGAGAATCTGTTAAGTAAAATGTCTTTTGATCGGGACTCCAGCCCAGACCATTAGAGATAGTCAATTCCGTTTCCATCACATGCAATGAACCGTCTTGATCATAGCGATAGAGGCTAGCCTGGGGTTTTTCCAAAGTACACATTGAGCCGAACCAAAAACGACCTTGAGGGTCAAATTTACCATCATTGAGACGGTTATCCGGTAGATTTTCTTCAATTTCCAAAATGGTATTAACTTCACCTGTCTGGGTGTTGAGAAATGCCAGGTGATGGCGCAGTGCGATAATTAATCTATCTACACCTGCTGTTGCGATCGCACCTACAACATCTCCGACATCAAAAAAGCAGTTTTTCCCTGTGGCAGGATGAAACTGATGCACCCGATGGTTAAAAATATCGACCCAGTACAGTAGGTTTTGGCTAGAGTCCCACATGGGGCCTTCACCTAAGCGGGCACGGGCTTCTAGAACATTATGGAGTGGATATTGCAACTTGTTCATTATATTAACCAACAACACCATTTACAGAAAGCAATTTCAGTGAAATTGACGCAATGCATTCAAAAAGGTTTGCTTACTTATAGACAACAGGCAAAAATATTATTTATATTCAAGTAAAAACTAAAGACGTGATGAATTGCGTCTTTCCCAGGTAAAAGAAAAACTCATCCTTTTGACTAATGCTCAGATTCCCAATTTTTTAGAGGATGTCTGAGAAGTATCAAATATTTCTTGATCACCCGTAACCCCCTTAATAAATGGGGAATAACAGTCTTAAAGTCCCCCTTAAAAAGGAGGAGTTAGGGGGATCTCTAAGGGTTAGGCCTATACAAAAGAACTTTTCAGACATCCTCTTAGATAAGTTGGAAATCTTCTTCTTAAACAGCTTGTAAAATCTCCTCATCTACAGAGAAATCAACATCAGCTTTGTCTTTCGCATTAGCCAAATAATCATTTTCCAGAGAGTCTTGTAACCCAGAAATTAAATCATATTCAGGTTGCCAGTTTAATTCTGTTTGCGCTTTGTTCACCGAAGCAAAGAAATGCTGTACTCGCATTGGAAAAGCTTTGCGCTTGCCGAAATCAAACTTTTTCGGGTCGTAATGAACGATTTTTACAGCATCAGGTGATTTACCAGCCGCGATCGCACTAGCACGGGCTAAACCATCAAAAGTGACAAAGCGATCGCCAGAGATATTATAAATCTGTCCTATGGCTTGTTCATTACCCAAAACCTGAGCCATTGCCTGTGCTAAGTCTTTTACATGACCTAGCTGCGTGATGTGCAACCCATTTCCGGGGATTGGAATGGGGCGATCACGCACAATTCTGTCAAAAAACCAACCTTCCAACTGATTATAATTACGAGGCCCGTAAATATAAGTAGGACGAATAGAGGTAAAGGGCAATCCCAATTGAGTCAAGTAAGCTTCTGTTTCATGTTTACCCTTATGGCGACTTTTAGGATCTACTGGATCACCTTCTACATGGGGCAATTGGTCAGATTTGAGATATACTCCCGCAGAACTCATATACACAAAATGTTGCACTCGACCTTGAAAAATTTCTGCTAGAGGTTGAGTATCAGTAAGTTCCCGCCCGTTATTGTCAAAAATGACATCAAAGTTTTCTTGTGATAACTTTGCTTTTAATTGAGTAGCATCAGTGCGATCGCCTATAATTTGTCCTACTCCCTGTAAAGAAGGTGCTGGTCTATTTCCACGATTGAACAGCACCACCTCATGTCCTTGTTCCACTAGTAGTTGAGTTAAATAGACACCAATGAACCGAGTACCACCCATAATTAAAATTCGCATAAATTCACCATTTCTATATCAGTTGTCGTCAAAGGATTGGGAACTGGAGACTGACGACTAGGGAAAAGGCTAAGAGGCAGGAGAATAATCAAAATGCCTAATGCCCAATGTCCCATGCCCAATCCCCAAGCCGCAATGCCCAATCTGAGATTATCAGGTTGCAGCATCCATCTGGAACCTCTGAGGGAAAGATTGCGTCTTATGTGCTAATCTGGGGCGCTTCCCGTTAATTAATCACAAGGGGAAACTTTTCAGTTAACGTCATCAAGTTGGCTTTTGTATTTTCCATTTATTCAAGTTAGCTGTGCCCTTGAAATATGCTCTGGTTCATGAGTGGCTGACACCCAAAGCCACCGGTGGTTCAGAACTCGTTGTACGAGAAATTTTGAATCACATTGATGCTGATTTGTATGCTCTCATTGATTTTGAATCCAGCAATCCTGAAAGTTATTTATATAAGCGTCAGATTGGTAAGACGTTTCTTCAGGACTTTCCCTATGCCCGTAACGGTATACAAAAATACTTGCCTTTGTGGCCTTTGGCAATTGAACAACTTGATTTACGGCATTATGACGTAATTCTGTCTTCATCTCACGCTGTTGCCAAAGGAATCCTTACCACTCCCGAACAGATGCATATTTGCTACTGCCACAGCCCTATGCGCTATGCCTGGGACTTGACCTTTGATTATCTGCGTCACAGCAAAATGGGTAGTGGTTTCGCTGGATGGGTGACACGATATTTATTACATCGTTTGCGCCAGTGGGATGTATTGAGTGCCAATCGCGTTGATTACTTCATTGCCAACTCGCAACATACGGCTCGGCGGATTTGGCGTTGCTATCGGCGAGAAGCAACAGTCATTTACCCACCAGTGAATATTGCGGAATTTCCGTTTCTGTCTGAGAAAGAGGACTTTTACCTGACAGTTTCCCGGTTAGTGAGTTACAAGCAAGTATCGTTGATTGTCAAGGCTTTTAATCAACTAAAACGACCATTAGTAGTCATTGGTACAGGAGATGAAATGAACAAGATTCGCGAGATGGCAAACTCCAATATCCAAATATTGGGATGGCAACCCGATAATGTGGTAAAAAAATATATGTCTAGGGCTAAGGCGTTTGTGTATGCAGCTTGTGAAGATTTTGGTATTGCCCTAGTGGAAGCACAGGCCTGTGGCACGCCAGTGATTGCCTACGGTGCAGGGGGTGCTTTAGAAACAGTGCGAGATATTCGCTCTGGTGCGGATACAGGGACAGGTATATTCTTCAAGACGCAAACAGAGGCGGCTTTGGTGGAGGCAGTAGAAAAGTTTGAAGTGTATGAGGGTTCGTTCAGTTCCGAGTATATGCGATCGCACGCCGCGCAGTTTTCACCGGAAATTTTTGCAGATCGTTATCTAGATTTTGTAAAGAAGTGTAACGAGAAAAGACCGTTTTTGGAATGATGGTCTTGGATAATGTCTGATTTTTTTTAGGCTTTTGGCAATTTCCCCCCAGAAGCACATCATTTTGGCTTTAATATTGGGACTATGTGTGGTGTGGATTATTAAGGAGTATGATGACTGCCCAGAGCTCACTCCTCTCCGGCAAGCGAGGCGTACGGCAAGACACTAGAGCGTCTACGCGTACTTTCTTAAAACGCGGTCAAAAAACAAAGACGCCAAAAGTTAAACCCAAAGGTTTATCTTTTCAGGGTTTAAACGGAGAGTTTGCCAAACGACTGTTTGACATAGTGTTTTCGCTGTCGGTGTTAATTTTGTTCTTCCCCGTCTACTTAATTTTGACCTTGCTGATTGCTTTCAGCTCAGAAGGGCCAATTTTTTATATCCAGGAACGGGTAGGGAAAAATTACAAAGCGTTTAATTGTATTAAATTCCGAACAATGGTAAGCAATGCGGATGAAATCCTCATGCAAATGATGGAAACATCGCCCGAGTTGCGACAAGAATTTGAAAGCAGTTTTAAGCTGAAACAAGACCCCCGGATTACCAAAATTGGTCGATTTTTGCGAATTACTAGCTTAGACGAATTTCCCCAGTTCTGGAACGTCTTAAAAGGGGACATGAGTGTAGTCGGCCCCCGACCTTTAGTAGCAGAAGAACTGCCAAAATACGGTTGTCACATTGATGAGATTTTAACAATCCGTCCAGGAATTACTGGTTTGTGGCAGGTGTCTGGGCGTAATGATATTCCCTACCCTCGGCGAGTCCAAATAGACCTGCATTATGCTCGATTTAGGAATTTCTGGCTTGATTTATGGATCATCTTGAAAACTGTTGATGTGGTCATTCTGCCCAAAAATAACGGGGCATACTGAGTCACTACTTAGGGTCGATTCTGTGGGGCAGTTAATGCCCCTAAATACCAATTCTTGCCGTAAGACTGAACCACTATTCATCTTTGTTTATATAGTTATATACATATTTATGCCTTTCTAGCTAGCTCAGGCTTTTCTAAGTGTGAATACACACTTAGCTTTGCTTTGATTCGGATTTTTGCCAAAAGTCTAATTTAAAATATTTATATTTATTTTATTTAGTCTTCACAAAACTAGAGATATATAAAGTTTTGACCAAAAAATAACGTACACAAAAATAATCTTGATCTATCTAGTACAAGAAATATACATAATTAAACAATCTTGATCTATCTAAGGTTGATATTACGTGTTAAATTACTTTTTATTAAGTATATCTATTTACCGAAAAAGTATCCTAACAATAATAACTCGTAGGTTTCCCATTATGCAATTCAGCAATTAGCTGCTAGGTTGTATCAGATTGGCTGTAACTTTTTAATCTAAAGACAATAAGGTATAATTGAGCATGACGCAACAGAAACGAGCGTTGATTACTGGTATTACTGGTCAAGATGGTTCATATCTAAGTGAGTTTTTGTTGGAACAAGGTTATGAGGTTCATGGCATCATTCGCCGGACTTCTACCTTTAACACAGATCGCATCGATCACATTTATGAAGACCCGCACAAAGAGGGAGTGCGGTTGTTTCTTCACTATGGTGACTTGACAGACGGTACAACGTTGCGGCGCATTTTAGAAGAAGTCAAACCAGTAGAGATTTACAACCTCGGCGCTCAATCCCATGTCAGAGTCAGCTTTGATTCACCAGAATACACAGTGGACGCTGTTGGAATGGGAACCCTGCGTTTGTTAGAAGCAATTCGGGACTACCAACAGCGTACCGGAATTCAAGTGCGATTTTACCAGGCGGGTTCTTCAGAAATGTACGGTCTAGTACAAGCAATACCGCAAACTGAGACAACGCCCTTTTATCCCCGCAGTCCCTATGCCTGTGCGAAAGTTTACGCCCACTGGCAAACTGTAAATTATCGTGAGTCTTATGATTTGTTTGCTTGTAATGGCATACTTTTTAACCACGAGTCACCACGGCGGGGTGAAACCTTTGTAACCCGCAAAATTACTAGAGCAGTGGCTGGTATCGTTGCTGGTAAGCAGAAAAAGATTTATATGGGTAATCTAGATGCCAAGCGAGATTGGGGTTATGCGAAGGATTACGTTAAAGCAATGTGGTTGATGTTGCAGAAAGACCAGCCAGATGATTATGTAATTGCTACTGGTGAAACCCACTCAGTGAAGGAGTTTTTGGAACTGGCATTTAGTTATGTGAATCTCAATTGGCAAGATTATGTAGAGTTTGATGAGCGTTACCTCCGTCCATCTGAGGTAGAGTTGTTAATTGGCGATTCTACCAAAGCACGGCAGAAGTTAGGCTGGACACCATCAGTAACTTTTGAAGAACTAGTGGTCTGTCCCATTAATTTTGCGGGGTTATAATCAAGTGTGATTAAATAGCAATGTGGATGCATTGGTATTCACAAGCAGACAAGCGATCGCAGAAGAAGGAAAAAGGGTGTATGAGCAAAAAGTATCAAATTAATCTGAGTGAATCACAGAGGGAAGAACTACTGGCTCTAGTCAAAAAGGGTTCAGCAAAAGCCAGAGAAATTCGGCGTGCACACAC
>NZ_WBKL01000198.1:0-58897 GCF_015714705.1 Nostoc sp. NZL
CCCCAATCCCCAATCCCCCGAATTCTTCTGGCTGACGACAATTCAGACATGCGCGATTACCTCAAGCGGCTGTTAAGTCAGCAGTATGAGGTGGAATCAGTGTCGGACGGTTTAGCTGCTTTGGATTCTGCTCGTGGGCGTGTTCCAGATTTGGTATTGACAGACGTAATGATGCCTGGATTAGATGGCTTTGGACTCTTGCAAGAATTACGATCTGATCCGCAGACGAGAAAAATTCCAATCATCCTGTTGTCGGCACGGGCGGGAGAAGAGGCACGAGTGGAAGGGTTAGAAGCGGGAGCCGATGATTACTTAATTAAACCGTTTTCTGCTCGTGAATTGTTGGCACGGGTAGAGGCAGCCCTCAAAATGGCTCGTCTCCGCCAGGAGGCAATGGAACGGGAGCAATATCTGCGAATTGAAGCTGAGGTGGCGAAAGCACACCTAGAGACTGTCTTAGCTGGCATCCAAGACCAGTTTTTTGTGTTGGATCGAGAGTGGCGTTATACCTTTGTCAATGATCAGGTAGCACAAGTTGTTGGCATCCAAAAAGAAGAGTTGCTAGGTAGGATCATTTGGGAAGTGTTTCCAGATGTGGTCAAAAGCGAGTTTTATACTCAGGTTCAGCAGGCGTTTGCACAAAATACCGTTGTTCAGTTTGAATACTTTTATCCGGCTTGGCAGCGCTGGTTTGAGAATCGCCTCTACCCCAATGCTTTTGGAGTAAGCATTTTTGTTACAGACATCAGCGATCGCAAACAGGCAGAGAAAGCACTTCGTGAAAGCGAAGAACAGTTCCGCAATATGGCTGACAATGCCCCCTTCATGGTTTGGGTAACTGATACAAATAGCTACTGCACATATCTCAGCAAAAGCTGGTACGAGTTTACGGGTCAGAGCGAGGAAATAGGTCTGGGATTTGGCTGGTTGAACGCCGTGCATCCAGAGGATTACAATCAGGTCAAGAATGTTTTCCTGGAAGCTAACAGGCGCTACGAGGATTTCCGTATCGAGTATCGGTTGCGGCGCAAAGATAGCGAGTATCGCTGGGTGATCGATGCTGCTAATCCTTGGTTTGGGGTAGACGGTCAATTTAAAGGTTATATTGGCTCAGTAATTGACATTACAGAACGCAAAATAGCAGAAGCCGAACGCGATCGCCTCTTGCAACTTGAGCAAGCTGCAAGAACTGAAGCCGAAACAGCTAACCGCATTAAGGATGAGTTTCTAGCAGTGCTTTCCCATGAATTGCGATCGCCTCTTAACCCTATTCTTGGTTGGGCGAGACTCTTACAGACTCGTGAGTTTGATGCAGCAGCGGTGAAGAAAGCTATTGCAACCATCGAGCGGAATGCTCAATTACAAGCTCAACTAATTGAAGATTTGCTTGATGTCTCTCGCATCTTACAAGGCAAGCTCAACCTCAACATGTTTCCCGTCAACCTAGTGCTTGTGATTGAGGGGGCATTAGAGACAGTGCGATTGGCAGCAGAGGCTAAAAATATTCAAATTAAGACAATGCTAGATGCTTCTTTTGGGCAAGTTTTGGGTGATTCCGGTCGCTTACAACAAGTTATCTGGAATCTCTTATCGAATGCCGTTAAATTCACTCCTGAAGGAGGAAAAATTGCTATTCAACTGGAGCGCGTTGATACTCAAGCTCAGATTACCGTCAGCGATACCGGCAAGGGAATCAGCCCTGAATTTCTTCCTCATGTGTTTGAATATTTTCGTCAGGCTGATAGCACAACAACCCGGAGGTTTGGTGGGTTGGGGTTAGGGTTAGCAATTGTCCGTCATCTGATAGAATTACACGGCGGCACGATTTGGGCAGAAAGTTTAGGTGAAGGGCAAGGAGCTATTTTCACGGCTAGGATACCGCTCATCAAAAAAAAGTTAACCCTAAAACAACAGATAATTCCTACCTTAAATGCTTCTCCTACAACTGAAATCCTTGCAGGTATCCAAATTTTAGTTGTGGACGATGACGATGATACTCGTGAATTCCACACATTTGTCCTAGAGCAAGCTGGAGCAAGGGTGACTGCTGTGGCATCGGCAAAAGAAGCACTGCAAGTATTGGCAGAGTCAGAACCAGAAATTCTGCTCAGTGATATTGGGATGCCAGAAACAGATGGCTATATGCTGATGCGCCAAGTTAAAACATTGCAGGCATTGCAAGCTAAACAGATTCCCGCGATCGCTTTAACTGCTTATGCCGGAGAAATCAACCAGCAACAAGCACTCGAATCAGGGTTTCAAAAACATATGTCCAAACCTGTCGAACCAGAGGAGTTAGTCAAGGCAATTGCAACTCTGATTGCAAGGAGTGAGAATAGCTGAGTGTTCGGCTGCTGTGCAGAAACCGCGTAAATCCATGTTTATACAAGAGGAATTTATGAATTTATTCGTGCAAGAAATACCAGCGTTAGATATCTCTCCAAAAACCATTCAAGAAACACCCTCACCAGCCACAGACCCACTAATTGCCCGCAGTTTACAAAAAGAGCAGTATTTTGGCATTATCGGGCTAGCGATCACCCTGATTGCCACCGTGGGATTTTTTAGTCGCAGAGTTGAATACGCTATTGCGATCGCTATTATTCTCAGTGCAATTTTAATTGCTTTCTTTTTGTTCGTATAGCAAGGGCTGGGGAAAATTCAAATAACATTTGCCAGAGCGATCGCTCACCAAATCCCGAAGCCTTAAAGCTACGTTGTCTATTCTGAATAAAATTGCGCTTTTATCGAAAAATATGGGATAATTTGCCAAGATAAAAAGAAAATATAAGCCTTTTTATTCTTATAAAATAATGGGTTCAAGATTGTTAATAAAGATGTGGGTAATGGATAGTTTAAAAATGGCGGAAATTGAGAGTTTTGTGCCAGCCAATTTATTCGGGTTTGGGGAAATTTAAAGCTTATGGAGCAACAATGTTATAAGGGACTTCCAAAAATTAAATTATCCAATTTCTGGACTTCACTACGACTATCCCTCCCCCTGCTCCCTGCTCCCTGCTCCCTGCCTCTATAGCGATGGTATATTTTTTTATTTGGAAGTCCCTAAGACTTGTGTATACAGCGTAGCTCCTACGGGTGAGAGAAACTTTAGCTTTAGTTAAAGGCATGGAGAGGTTCATCGGACTTACGTTAATCTAGCTAAAAACTATTCCTAATCTTGTCTGAATTTATCTTTAATTTAGAAATTTAATTATTAATTTAAATTTTCGCTATTTTGATTAATTGCACAGAATATATCGGCAATTAATTGAGTATTTAATATAATTTTGGGGAGATGTTGGCGAGTTACCTGAGCAGCTAAATTATTCAATTAACCTAACTCATCAAATCTTCATATATTTGAAGTCTAGTTTATCTTTTATAGGCAAAATAATGGGAATAATAAAGTAAATCGGATTGAACAAATTAGTTAGCTATGAGCCACATATGTCCTATCTCCAAAACCTGTGCTTGTCGTAACGTTGCACGCTGCCGGACTAAGGAGGCAGGTAGGCTCTTTCTCTGGTTCCCCGTTTCACATACCCTGAAAAAAGTCACCACCTACCTACAGCAGTTTGCCCTTGAGTATGAACTGATGCACGAGCGTCCAGGTCTGAGTTTGGACTGTAGACCCGGACAGTCGCTAGAAATTGCGCGTAATCTGGCCCAACTACTTGCACCGAGAGAATTAAAAGAGACGCAAGTCCTTTTCATTCAAGGCGCTATGCAACCTCAACTCCACGATTTTAGTGATATAACCTCATTACAACGCTTCATTAAGTTCAACCAATCCGAATGGCTGATTGAAATGCTGGCAACGGAACGATTCACCAGTTACTTTCAACCAATTGTCTCAATTAAGGATACATCGCAGATTTTTGGATATGAATCGCTCTTGCGGGGACTGGATGAACAAGGCAATTTAGTGTTACCGGGGCCAATTCTGGAGTTAGCAACCGAAGCCGGACTCCTACCACAACTTGACCAAGTGGCTCGCCTCAGCACAATTACTCAATTCAGCCGCTATCAAGTGAGTGGGCACATCTTCATTAATTTTGCACCAACGTCACTTTATGATCCAGCTTTTTGCCTACGTAGTACGGTAGAGGCAATTGATGCTGCTAGCATTCCCCATGAGCGGGTTGTTTTTGAAGTCGTGGAGTCAGATAATCCTCAAGATTTAGCCCACCTCAAGGCAGTGCTTCAATACTACCGAGATGCTGGGTTTTTAGTCGCCCTTGATGACCTCGGTTCTGGCTATTCCAGCCTAAACTTGCTGCATCAGTTACGTCCAGATTTTATCAAGCTGGACATGGAATTAATCAGAAATGTGCATCAAGACCTGTACAAAGCCTCGATTACCGAGAAGCTTCTAGAGATTACTCAAAAATTAAACATCCAGACCGTTGCTGAAGGAATTGAGTGCATTGAGGAACTGAACTGGCTGCAAGAACGAGGTGCAACTCTTGCTCAAGGTCATTTGATTGCTAAAGCCAGTGCAGTGCCCGTTACTACAACCCCTCATTTTGATACGATCGCGTTAAATGTAGCATTGGCAGATCGTAAGCAGGTTGAGGGGCATGTCCAACACCAAAGCGAGTCCGAGCGAATTGTTGCGGCTGTGACGCAGCGAATTCGACAATCGTTGGAGTTGGACGAGATTTTGCAAACCACAGCAGCCGAAGTGCGACAACTGTTTGAGGTAGACCGAGTGGTGATCTACAAGTTTGAGCCAGACTGGAGTGGATTAGTCGCTGTAGAATCCTTAGCAGAAGGGTGCATGTCGATTTTGGGATTTCACGTCATGGACACCTGCTTTAAATCTACACGTGCAGCTTACTATCAACAAGGTAACACCAGAGCGATCGAAGACGTTGAAAATGCGGGACTATCGCCGTGTCATGTTGACCTTTTGCGGAGTTTGCAAATCCGGGCAAACCTTGTTGTGCCCATTTTGCAGCAAGAGCGTTTGTGGGGACTATTGATCGCTCACCAATGCCGTAATAGCAGACAATGGCAGCAATCGGAGATTAACTTATTTAACCAGTTAGCGGGACAAGCTGCGATCGCTATTCAGCAATCAGAACTTTACCACCAATTACAACAAGCAAACCATGAATTACAGCGTCTTGCCTGTTCGGATGGTCTAACCCAAGTGGCAAATCGACGTTGCTTTGATGATACGTTAAACGCACAGTGGGAAAGGTTGGCACTAGAGCAAGGTTCGCTATCTTTGATTTTGTGTGATGTCGATTACTTTAAGCTTTACAACGATACGCATGGACATCTGGCAGGAGATGATGGACTCAGACAGGTTGCCAAGGCAATTTCTCAGACAGCTAAACACCCCGCTGATTTAGTCGCTCGTTATGGTGGAGAAGAGTTTGCGGTCATTTTGCCAAATACTGATATCGAAGGGGCCATGGCAGTTGCAAGAAATATTCAGAAGAATGTTAGTGCATTAAAAATGCCTCATCTCTATTCTCATGTCAATGAATTCATCACCCTAAGTCTTGGTGTGGCAACCATCACTCCTCATAGCCAATTATCTCCCGCAATCTTAATTGCTGCTGCTGACCAGGGACTCTACCAAGCAAAAGCACAAGGAAGAAATTGTGTGGTGCAGATGGATTGTGAGGATGCTGACGTTTAGATATCTCTTGTAGCGCCAGTCGTGAATATTGTCGATAAGATGATTATTCAATTCTGCTGGGAGAACGCATTGATAAATTAACAACGCTATTCACCGTACAACTTACAAGAAAAGTTAGCGCGTAGCTTGCCGCCGTAGGCATTGCCCCTCAGTTTCACCAAACCTATACTTTCTAATTTGAAATTACAATACTTGAAGTAGAGACCAATGAATTATTCTCTCATCGCCCAAGCGGCAAAATCTGCATCAAAAGCTAGCGTAGTACCACCACCCCTAACTTTACCAACAGGCGCACAAATTAGCTCTTTCTTCTATACATTTGGCGCATCCATAGTTGTTTTCTTCATAATCTACATATTAGTGTTTTATCTACTGCGATCGTTTCTTCGCCGCACCGAAAAAGATACAGCTCTGTTCATCCTTGGCATTTTACAAATCCCTGCGATCGCTATTTTTATCCTTGCCAGCCTAAAACTCTCGCTGACTCAACTAGGATCAGGGAGAATTATTAGTTGGATTGATCGAGGAATCACGGCTTTCCTAATTGCTGCTTTCACTTACGGCATAACTTTGTTGTTTACTGAAGCAGCAGTCCACTACTTAAAAAACTACGCCCGAAAAACTGAGGCTGTCTGGGATGACGTATTAATTCCACTCCTACAAAATTTTATCCCAGTCATCACTTACGTAATTGGAATATCCCTATTTTTCAGCACTCTTGGGGTTGATCTAACAGGAATTGGGTTAGCAATAGGTAGCATCACGGTAGTGTTGGGATTGGCAGTAAAAGATATTTTAAGCGATTTTTTCAGCGGGTTGGTTTTGCTAGTTGATACACCATTTAGATTTGGAGATGTCATCTCCATGCCCGATGGTTCAATTGCAATTATCAAACATATTGGCATCCGAGTAACTAAACTATATCTAATTAACGAGCATTGCGAGGTGTATATACCAAATAGGACTTTAGGAGGTCAAAATATAGTTAATCTTAGTCGTCCTACAACTCACTATGCTTATACAATTCAAGTATCAGTCAGAGTTGATGCTGACGCAGTTGTAGCAACAAATATTTTGCAACAAATTCTCGTCGGGCATCCAGACACTTTGGGCGATCTTAATGAAAAACTTCAGCATTTAGACAGTTTTGCTGCATTGAGAGAAGCAGAGGGCGATAAACTGTCAAAAAAAGAAGCGGGACGGCTGCGTTTATTAGTTGAAAAAGACGTTAACAGTCAACTGCAAAAAGTTGAACAAGCCTTTGAAGATTTTGTTAGAGAAATTAAGAAGTTAGAAAAGGGTGGATTAAATTCAGAGGAGTTGAGAATTCTCCAGAAAAATTATTTAGAAATCATGAACCTTGTGGGACTATTGGTCATAACAGAACGTCAGGGAAAACGGCTGCGATCGTGGCTAGAAGAACAAGAACAGACTGATAAACCAACTCTGATTAGCTTGATTCGCAAATGGTATCAAACTTGGTTAAAAGATCCTGATTTAGTACTTGAAGACCAACGTCTTTTACCAGACGAATGGGAACAAAAAATCGAACTTATGAAAATTAAACTGAATAAATTATTTCAGAAAGTCTCCAATCCAGGAGTAGATGAAACCAGATTAGATGACTACTGCTTAAAATTCGTCGAATGGCTGCATGAAAGTTTTAAAGAGTCTAATACTGCCTGGAAAGAACCACAAGTTCAGCTAACTGATATCCAAGGCTCTGCTATGCAATTTTCTGTGAGGTTCTACGTTGATAATATTCAGTTAGAACACTGGCGGCGTGGAAACCGGATCCAAAATGAGGTGCGAAGAGAAATGGTACGCCGGTTAAGACAAGCTTATATCTACACACTAGGGTGATGAATTTTAGGTATAAAATAATTTGTCTGTCGATCATGTAAAGACGTTGGAGTGTAACGTCTTTACTGTGAGTAATAGAATCTAAATATTATTAAGTAAAAAAATAGCTTTTTAGTTCGTCCAGGATTAGCGTTGTACCAAGCTCGATATAACATAAAAAAGAAATTTGAAACAAAAAAATGTGTCCACTTATACAACAAAGTAGTAATAATTGTTATAGGCTTGAAAAGCCCTTTACTTTTATACTTTTGGCGAAACTTCACCGCCAAAAAAGCACCAGAGCGATAGGAAATTACCTATGACCAAGTACGATTGATAGTTATCAAACGTAAACTTGGTTAAGTTGAACATATTCCTGTCAGCAGCATAGGTGACTTCCTACGCCCTGGTTATTTCTTTTAATTATTTTTAGGTCAACGGCTTAAAGCGATGTCTACGACGGGCTATTCTGCGTCGCTTGCGAGTTTAAACTCGATCCTCTCTAAGCATCCTTAAAAATGAGGAAGATGACGTAATAGCCAATACGATCTAGAACCTTCACGAGTTAGCTAATAGTCATAAGTTCGTAGTTGGTGCTTTAACGCTAAAGCGCCAACTACGAACAATACCTACCCCTCAATCTAACCAATTAATTTCTGCCAGCTAGCAGGCCCCACAATGCCATCGGCATCTAAACCATTTTGCTTTTGAAAGTTCTTAATTGCAACCTCTGTTTGCGGACCATAAACGCCATCAGCCTCAACACCTACACGGTATTGCAAGTATCTGACAACTGCACCACCAGCATGGTTTGGTCTGATAATCCGTTTTGCCAAAATTAGATTTATGGCATTCCATGTAGCTGAGTCAGCAATTCCAGTCGCTTGAACCCCGACAATAGCCTGAAATTTTTCTACGGCAGATTTTGTATTAGCCCCGGTTATGCCATCTTCTACTAACGCCTTACCATTTTTATCAGTTATTTTGAGTCGATTTAAAGATTTTTGCAGTCTGAGAATAGTGGCATCTACATTATCTTCTTCATCTGGTACCGGATTAACAGGAACACTTGGCAATTTACCAGTTAAGCCTTTGACAATTGCATTGGCCATTGTTTCTGGATTAAAAAGATTCATATCTTTTTGCGAATCAAT
Organism: Nostoc sp. NZL; assembly: GCF_015714705.1. Taxonomy (NCBI): domain Bacteria; kingdom Bacillati; phylum Cyanobacteriota; class Cyanophyceae; order Nostocales; family Nostocaceae; genus Nostoc; species Nostoc sp. NZL. The sequence goes on from NZ_WBKL01000198.1 coordinate 8,650, forward strand.
AAAGCAACATTCTACAAGAATCGCAGGCATATCTGTATTTTTCAGGACATACAAGTGGGAACCACTCTTAACACCACGATTAAAAAATCCCAACTTGACGATTTCATCTAATACAGGTTTGGCTATTTTTCTGCCATTTTCACTAGTTGCAAATACTTCTGTGCCATTAGCTTGCCTGTTAAAAGCATTAAAATGAATCGAGACATAAATATCTACTCTACTCGCATTAGCTGTACTACATCTTTTTGAGAGTGATTCAGTTACTGTACGAGCACTACTTGGTTTACATACGACGACTTCATTTCCTAAAGCTCTTAACTTGGTTATAACTCTATTACCCACATCTAGAGTTAAATTATCCTCAACTTTAATGCCTCTAGCTCCTGTGTCTGGTGGACAATTGTGTCCGCTATCAATTCCAAATTTCATGATTTAATCCTCAACTTACTTATTTATCACACTAATTCAAAACTCTTCCAATTATAAAGACAAAGTTTTGTTAATAAATTTGTTTAAGTACTTGTTGGCAATATTCACATTATTTTTAGCATTACTACGCTGGTAAATAAAATAAGTTTTTTTTGCGAACTTTGTAAGCAGAGTTTATGTGGGAGAATCCGCTTTTTACAAGGTTTTTTGGAAGAAAAAACACAACCATCATAATTTATCAAAATCGAGAAGAACTAGGTGATTGTTGCAATAAATTGAAATGCAGCAATTAACCCCATTATTCAGATAATAACGCTTTGTAAAAGTAGAAAGCTATGACAAATGTACCTATTTCGATGCCAAGCCAAGAGCACTGCTTGATGTAAAGTATGCTTATAAAGCTGTAAACCCTTTACAGGCCTGCCTCTTGGCATTCCTATCAACCTTGAGTAACTGAACACATAATGGTTGACAGTATTAATAAATACGCGATCGCTTCTAGACACTTCCAGGAAATTAATCAGATAAACTTCTTAAAAAAGCAGAGTCAACATCGGATCTTTAAATTTTGTGAAGTTACTGGAGAATTCCATCAATGAACTCGGTTTGGGGTGGAGAATTTTCTGCGGCAGGCGATGGAAAAGAGAATTTATCTGGTTTTTCCTAATGGAGAATAGTCCCAACATCGCTTGAAATCATACTTCCAATGATTGATTTTGATAATAGCTGAAATGATGCGTCTCTGAAAGTCGATGGTCATGTTAATAACAGTGACGTAAAAAGAGCAGCCTTGAAGCTTAACTTTAGAAATAGTTTAAGGCTTCATGATCTTACGTTCGTGCTGTAATGAATTTGCCTCTATTGTTCTTTTTATGAACTGCCAGCAAGTACAAAATTAAATTTTCATTGGAAGCTTTATATAGCTTTATATAGCAAAACTTTTAAGATTTAAGTAGCAGGCAAATGACAGAATAAAGGCAGAGGGCAGTTCTTGCAGGAGGCAGGAGGTTATAGAAAATAATTCTTCCCTCTGCTAAGAGGGTTTCAGAGCAAGTAAATTTATTTATGAACAAAGGTAAAAAATGTATTTTGAGACGCGTAGCGCAAAAAATACGGTGTCCTTATTAAATCCCCTAAATTTATTTATGGGGATTCCTCCTGCCTTCTGCCTCCTGAAAGCTAACTAATCTCACCCCTTTTAAGGATAGTTTAACTGCTTTTAAAACAGCGACTTTAAACAAAGGTAAAGCTTTAATTAAAATTAAAAAAGATTTGTGTATCAATAAAAATTAATTATGTAATAAGTCCAAAATATTACTAAGAGTAATAGGCTTCATAATACGCTTGTAAGTTTTTGTATTATGATATATGAAAATGCTATAAAGTATTTCTTTTTTTATGGGAGGGATAGTTATGACTATTAATCATGATGTCTTAATCCAACAGTTTATTTTATGTAAAACAGAAGATAATATACCAGAAAATTGGAATATACGACGTAGTAGTTCTTGGTGCTTAGGATTCCATCAAGATTTGCCAGTAATAGAAATTCTGGCTTCTGATTCCTCATTTATAGGATGGTTACTCGGCTATCCAATTGATATAAATGGTCTATTGCTGAAGAAAAGCCTACAGATGTCAGTGTCTCTAGAGGATAGCAGCGCTGCTTCTCAACTGGAATCATCGCTTTATGCCTTTGGCGGACGTTTCGTTGCGATTTTTCTCACAGGGAATATCTCGCGTGTTTATTTAGATCCCTTAGGTTCTCTGGGAATAGTATTCTGTGCTGAACAGCAAATTGCTGCTTCATCAACAGTCTTAATTCCATATTCGGAAGATTCTAAAGATAATTATGAGTTAATTAATTCACTAGATATTCCTATCAAGGATAACTGGTATCCGTTTGGTTTAACGCCAAGACATTCAGTTGAACGACTATTACCCAATCATTTTTTAGATTTGGATAATTGGCAATCAACAAGACATTGGCTTACCGACGAAATAACTACGACTCAAGATGTTGACAGTTCTATATATGAAATTGGCTCTATTGTAAAGAATAATATTGCAGCATTTGCTAAGAATGCTCCGGTTTATATGGCATTAACAGCTGGAAGAGACTCACGAATGCTCTTAGCATGTGCGCGAGAATATCTGCAAAATATTGAATTTTTCACAATAAGAATACCTAGTAAAGGAGGAAGACTCGATTGTGAAGTTGCCTCTCAAATGGCAAAGAGGTTTAAATTAAATTATAGGGTTATAGAATTTGAAGAGGCAACGGAAACAGAACTAAACGAATGGTTGCATAGAACCGGAAATTGTGTTGCTGGAAATTCGTGGAAAAATGCTCGGACAATTAAACAGTTAGATTCTTCACGTGGATTATTACTTGGACTGGCTGGCGAAGTTGGACGTTCACTTTATTGGCGCGTTTCAGATACAGAATCCACTTATCTCTCCCCAAGTGAACTTTTACGAAGAATTGACCTTCCAGCTACTCCTTACCTCAAAGAGCAAGCAAATAAATGGCTGAGTAATTTACCAATTAAGAATACTTTTACAGTACTAGACATTGTATTCATAGAACTGAGATTAGGATGTTGGGCTGGCCCACAACAGTATGGTCATGTAAATAATGCCTTCCGTATATCTCCCTTCTCTCATCGTAAAATTATGGAAATAATGTTAAGTTTGCCGCCCGATTATAAGCGTCATCAAATGCTTACCAATGATTTAATTAAAAGATTTTATCCAGAACTACTTATGTTTCCATTCAATGAACCTATTGGCATACAAAGATATTTGTGGTTATTGAAAAATGGAGATAAATTCATTAACATAATCCAAAAAAAGCAAGCTCCTCAGCAATTATTTTGGGAGAATCCAGTTTCGGAAGATGAAGATATAGAAGTTTTGGGAGAAGGTAAGAAAAGATAAAAAGTGTGCATCAGCAACCATGAACTAAGAAAAATAACAACGGCTTAAAGGCTGATTATAAGCATTGGTAACATTGCTGTATTAAAAAGTAGCCAAAAATTCAGGTCATCCGAAAGGCATTGGTGATAGTAAAGCCCTAACTATCTCAAGGAATTACTGAGCAGAATCTGTGGGTAGATATTTAACACTCAACCTGAAAGCACGTTTAAAATTTAAGTAAAGAAATATTTCGTAGCTTACAGGCATGAAACGCATCGTCTTGGTTGCTGGGTTTGAATCGTTCAACGCTGACTTGTATAGAAAAGCAGCATTTTTGGCTAACTCTCGCTGTCCTGATTTGGATATTCGGGTATTTAGCGATCGCAATCTTACCAGTCAACGCGCCGAAGTAGAAGCAGCACTGGATGGGGCTGATGTGTTTTTCGGTAGCCTACTATTTGATTATGACCAGGTTGTGTGGCTGCGCGATCGCATTTCCCAAATTCCCATCCGTTTGGTGTTTGAGTCAGCCTTGGAATTGATGAGTTTAACCAAGCTGGGTATATTTGCCATTGGCGACAAACCCAAAGGAATGCCCAAACCAGTTAAATTCATCCTCGACAAATTTAGCAACGGACGAGAAGAAGACAAACTCGCTGGTTACATCAGCTTCTTAAAAATTGGCCCCAAACTACTGAAATACGTCCCAGTGCAAAAAGTCCAAGACTTACGCAACTGGTTAATTATCTATGGTTACTGGAATGCAGGCGGTCCAGAAAACGTCGCTTCATTATTCTGGACACTGGCAGAAAAATACTTAGGTTTAAAAGTCGGCGACATTCCCCCGCTAATTGAAACCCCCAACATCGGATTACTCCACCCCGACTATCAAGGGTTTTTTGAATCACCCCGCGAATATTTGGAATGGTATAAAACCCATTGTAGAGACGCAGACGCGATGAATCGCGTCTTCCCTAATCGCGTCTCCCCAGTTGTCGGAATTCTCCTCTACCGCAAACACGTCATTACCAAACAACCATACATTCCCCAACTAATTCGCAGTTTTGAAAAAGCTGGCTTAACTCCTTTACCCATCTTCATCAACGGCGTAGAAGGACATGTAGCGGTACGAGATTTAATGACAACCGACCATGAAATTCAGCAACGACAACTAGGTAATATAGAAACTCCCTCACTATCAAGTGAAGCAGTAAAAGTAGATGCGATCGTTTCTACAATTGGCTTTCCTCTGGTGGGTGGCCCGGCTGGTTCAATGGAAGCTGGCCGTCAGATAGAAGTAGCAAAACGCATCCTCACTGCCAAAAATGTACCTTATATTGTTGCTGCACCACTATTAATTCAAGATATTTCCTCGTGGACGCGCCAAGGTGTCGGCGGATTGCAAAGTGTGGTGTTGTACGCATTACCAGAATTGGATGGGGCTATTGATACCATTCCCCTCGGTGGATTGGTGGGCGAAAATATTTATCTAGTTCCCGAACGGGTGCAGCGATTAATTGGTAGGGTAAAAACTTGGGTGGCTTTGCGGCAAAAACCTGCTTCGGAACGCAAGATTGCCATCATTTTATATGGGTTTCCTCCTGGTTATGGTGCTGTAGGCACAGCTGCATTATTAAATGTGCCGCGTAGTTTGCTGAAGTTTCTCCACGCACTTAAAGAACAAGGTTATACCGTCGGAGATTTACCAGAAGATGGGGAAGAATTGATTCGCTGGGTAAAAGAGGCAGATGAATCTTTAGATGATACAAAAAATATCCCCGCGTCCGTTAGCGCCCGTACTCTAGAAAAATGGCTGGGATATCTGCAAACCTCCCGCATCGAAAAACAATGGAAATCTCTGACTGGAACTGGAATTAAAACATCCGGCGATGAATTTCAGATTGGCGGTGTGCAATTAGGAAATGTGTGGATAGGTGTACAACCACCTTTGGGGATACAAGGTGATCCCATGCGCTTAATGTTTGAACGAGATTTAACGCCACATCCTCAATATGCAGCTTATTATAAATGGCTGCAAAATGAGTTTGAAGCTGATGCTATAGTTCACTTTGGGATGCATGGGACGGTGGAATGGTTGCCTGGTTCTCCTTTGGGTAATACGGGTTATTCTTGGTCTGATATTCTGTTAGGAAACTTGCCTAATCTATATATATATGCGGCGAATAATCCTTCTGAATCGATGTTGGCAAAACGTCGCGGTTATGGTGTATTAATTTCCCATAATGTACCGCCTTATGGGCGTGCGGGTTTATATAAGGAATTGGTGGCGTTGCGAGATTTGATTTCGGAGTATCGTGAAGATCCGCAAAAGAATTATGTTTTGAAGGAAGGGATTTGTAAAAAAATTGTGGACTCTGGCTTGGATGCAGATTGTCCGTTTGAGGATGCTAAACGGTTGGGTATTGCGTTTACTCCAGAAAATATTCGGATGTTTAGCAGTCATGCTTTTGATGATTATTTGGTGGAGTTGTACGAATATTTACAAGTTTTAGAGAATCGTTTGTTTTCTTCTGGGTTGCATACGTTGGGGGAAGCACCGAATGAAGAGGAATTAGGATCGTATTTAGAAGCTTATTTTGGCGATGAGAAAGGAATACCTGAAGAAAGAGAAAAAGAAGAAAGACTAATAAGAGATTTGTTAATGCAATCTACGGATGAGTTAACGAATTTGTTAAGGGGGTTAAATGGGGAGTATATTCCGCCTGCGCCTGGTGGAGATTTGTTGCGGGATGGCGCTGGTGTGTTACCGACTGGGAGAAATATTCATGCTTTAGATCCTTATCGGATGCCTTCACCTGCTGCTTATGAACGGGGACGAGAAATTGCTCAAAAAATTATCGCCCAGCATTTGGAAGAACATGGGACGTATCCAGAAACCGTGGCGGTTCTGTTATGGGGATTGGATGCGATTAAAACTAAGGGTGAATCTTTGGGGATTCTGTTGGAATTAGTGGGGGCTGAACCTGTTAAGGAAGGAACTGGCAGAATTGTTCGTTATGAATTAAAGCCGTTGATGGAAGTTGGACATCCCCGAATTGATGTTTTGGGTAATTTATCTGGGATTTTCCGAGATAGTTTTGTCAATATCATCGAATTGTTGGATGACTTATTTCAACGGGCGGCTGATGCTGATGAACCAGAAGATCAGAATTTTATTAGAAGACACGCTTTAGCTTTGAAAGCCCAAGGGGTGGAAAATGCATCAGCGAGATTGTTCTCTAATCCAGCAGGTGATTTTGGTTCTTTGGTAAATGATAGGGTAGTTGATGGTAACTGGGAATCTGGTGAAGAGTTAGGCAATACTTGGCAAAGTCGCAATGTATTCAGCTACGGGAGAGAAGATAAAGGTCAAGCTAGACCAGAAGTATTGAATACGTTGTTAAAAACTAGCGATCGCATTGTTCAAGAAATCGATTCGGTAGAATATGGTTTAACTGATATTCAAGAATATTACGCCAATACGGGTGGTTTAAAAAAGGCAGCAGAAAAACAAAGCGGTAAAAAAGTTACAACCAGCTTTGTGGAAAGTTTCTCGAAGGATACTACACCGCGCAATTTAGATGATTTGCTGCGAATGGAGTATCGCACCAAGTTGGTAAATCCCAAATGGGCGCAAGCGATGGCAAATCAAGGTTCTGGTGGTGCTTTTGAAATTTCCCAACGGATGACGGCGTTGATTGGTTGGGGTGGTACTGCCGATTTTACCGATGATTGGGTTTATGACCAAGCGGCTGATACTTATGCTTTAGATGCAGAGATGGCGGATAAATTACGCAAGGCAAATCCTGAAGCTTTTCGCAATATTTTAGGGAGAATGTTGGAGGCGAATGGGCGGGGTTTCTGGGAAGCTGATGGTGATAAGTTAGATAAGTTGCGGCAATTGTATGAGTTGACAGATGAAGAGTTGGAAGGGGTCGTGATTTAATTCAGTATTGATACCTTAATATGCAAATCATCTAAGTATAATAAGCAAATAAATTTACATACAGAATATCTCCCTCAAAAATGGGCTGTTTCTGTATGTATTTTTATAGACACCAAATATAGCCGTAGCCATCATAGTTAGGACGCTGCTTGCTTGAGAACGGTTTCCATTGCATCACGTAAATTATCGGACTGGAGTAACAACTTACGAACTCTACTTTTCAAAGTCGCCCAAAATTTTTCGATGCGATTGAGGTCTGGTGAATAGGGCGGTAGGTAGACTAACTGACATCCGGCAGCTTCAATTAATAGGGCAATCCGACCGCCACGAAAAGGTGGCATTATCGACTTTTTCCCCACTCACCCGGACATAACACCGGAATCAAGCAAGTTTCTAGCCAGGTTTCAAACACGGTACGGCTTCGCAGCCACTGTGAAATGTAGCGGTATCACCTAGTCATGTAACCAGAATATATGTTCTTCAATGCCAAGTTGTCGATGCATAAAAAACCTCACGATAGTTGGCAATTTGTTGAAGCGCGATCGCCATCAAATAATTCTTGTAATTGATTCAGGCAAGCAGTCGCAACGATTCCTCCCAGAGTCGATCGGCATTGTCCGGGTTGAGGGCATAGGGAGCAACACCGCTCATATAGCCATTACCATTCGTGACGATGGTGCCTTCGTTGCAGTCTTCAAAGTAACGTCCACTAATACCCTCCAGCAGCGGAGAGGTTGCCAGCAAGACTGAGGTGGCAGCACCCTGTTCCGGTGTCTTCCGTAGTTCTAGCGAGACTTGACTCATCACATTGCCGATGTGACGCTGGAGGTTAGTCGCGATCGCACCGGGCATCAAAGCATTGACAGTGATGCCATCCCTGAACCAGCGTGCAGTGGCACCAACCGCGAAGAGGATATTTGCGGTTTTAGACTGTCCGTATGCCAAAAGTGGATCGTAGGGGCGAAATCCGAAGTGAATATCATCGAATACCACTGGCGATATTAGATGACCACTGGAACTGACAGAGACAATACGTGCGGCACCATCTGCAACTAATGCATCGTGGAGTCCGAGTGCCAGGGCGAAGTGTCCGAGGTAGTTGGTCGCAAACTGCATTTCCCAGCCCTCAAGCGTGTGTTGTTCAGGCAATGCCATCACACCCGCGTTGTTGACGAGGATGTGCAACGGTTCATCCCACGCAGCAATAAACGTAGCAATCGAGTTGCGATCGCTCAGGTCAAGCCGAGCGACATGAATGTTCTGATTCCCGGTGGTAGCGATGATGTCAGTTGCCGTCTGTGCTCCAGCATCAGTGTTACGCACAGCCAGAGTAACTTCAGCCCCAGTTAAAGCCAGTGCCCGCGCCGTCTCTATGCCGATGCCTGATGCTGCTCCAGTAACGATCGCTCGCTTGCCAGAGAGATCGATTCCTTCTACTACCTCAGCAGCGGTGGAATGCCGTCCAAAGGGTGTTGCGATCGGTGTCATTTCAACCTTATTATTGCTTCGTTTTCAAAATGTTAGCGATCGTCTTGAACTTCAATAGTTTGTCAATTCCTTTTTACTTACAGGAATGCGTTTCCACAGATCAGTAAGCTCAATGGTATCGAAGAATGCTACTACCTTGACAATACGCCCATTTTTCATGGTCATATACCAGGAATAGGTGTTGGTATAGGGTTTGCCGTCTTTGGCTGTAGCTGTTCCATCCCATAAGGCAATTACAGTGTCGCCATCGGCATAAATACTTCGGACACTGGGTACTATTCTGGCGCTCAATCGCTCGTTAATTGGTACTATGGCTTCCTCCAAAAACTGCTGGCGGCTGGTGTAGGTTTTGGAAATTGGACTTCTGCCTGTAATCGTCCATTCCACATCATCAGCCAGCAGATCGAAGAAACTACCAGTGTTATTTGCCCATTTAGCAAAGCCTTCGCGTACTATTTCTTTATTCTGGCTCTGATTAGATTGGACAATCTTGCGAATCTCTGCTTGCTTTGGCTCGGCTGTAGCACTGGCCACAGGTACTGCGGTGGCTATCATCAAACCAAAGCCAATTAATCCAAAGCTAATTAGTAATTTACGGTGGGGGGCGGTGGTGTATTTTTTCATAAAACCTGTTTCGGATTAAGTCTGTGTAGAAAACGCTATTTTGTCTTTGTTATCGAATCGAAACGTCAGGCTGCCTAATCTATCAATATTTCCCATGCAATCAAAAACACCAGAGATTAGGCTGCCTTTTCATGGCTGAGTCTTCCACTCCTTATCTGAAATCGGTAGACTCAGCTAGAGTTCGCCATTTTGCCGTCTCTTGCTCAACGTAAGCGTTCTTCTCGGCTATTGTCTGAAGTGTATCTGTGCCTAGAGGTAACCGCAGAGGTGGTTCGTCTGTGTTGACAATCTCAAAAATAGCTGGGGCGAGCTTAGTGGGATCTCCTGGCTGTTGGTAGTTAAGTCCAGCCGCTACGTCACGAATTTTCCCGACCGTCTGGGCATAATCAGGGATTTGCACTGCACTCGGACGTAGCGAACTGTTATCAAGAAAACCGGTGCGGAAGTATCCTGGCTCAACCACCGTCACGTGAATCCCCAACGGGGCTAACTCCCCATGCAGGGCTTCGGTAATGCCTTCGACGGCAAACTTGGTTGAGCCATAGATGCCCCATCCTGGGGAGGAGCGATAGCCACCGATCGACGATAAATTAATGATGTGTCCAGAGCGGTGCTGACGCATACTGGGTAGGACAGCACGGGTGACATTTAGTAGCCCGAAGACATTGGTGCGATAAACGCTCTCAACCTCTTCGGCACTGCACTCTTCGACAGCTCCTAGCAAACCGAATCCAGCATTGTTGACCAACACATCGATTTGTCCAAATTTTTCTAGACTTGTGGCGATCGCTGTTTTCACCTGAGCCTCATCGGTGACATCCATGCTCAGTGTCAAGACATCTTTACTGATTGCGAATTGTTGCAAATCAGCTTGATTGCGGGCGGTGGCAATTAATCTGTCACCCGCTGCCAAAACTGCTTTCGCAATCTCGGCTCCAAAGCCCCGTGAAGCACCAGTAATCAGCCATGTTCTCTGAGTCATGATTTATCTCCTGAAAATTATTAGGGTTAGTAGCAAAGCTTCGATATGCAATATTTCGTATCCAGCAAACTTGAATCTTGCAACTGATTTGCTGTTTGTGTTTGCATGAATTCAATATAGGAAATTGACTCGAACTTGTCGTCCACTCAGGGTTGACAGTTTTACACAGTAAAATGATTGATGAATTAGTCAATCTAAAAATGGTAGGGTAGTTCAAACTTAAGTTGGAATCTAAATTCAACCGAAGGCACAACTTAGTTACAAAACAGGTGTTTTAAGTCTGCTGCAAATATTTCTCGAACCATCTCAAGGCAGTTGTACTTGCAATCTCGAAGCCCTCTCTCTGGAAAGCATCAAAGTGTCCGCCTTTCAAGATTGTGAGAGACTTCGGCTCCATTGCCCGTGCATAGACAGCGGCGGCCAAGTCGGCAGGTGCAAGAAAGTCCTTCTCGCCCACAATCAAGCATAACGGGGTGGGAAAGATTGCCTCGATGTGAGGAATCGGTTCGTAATAGAGACAATGTTCAATCGATTCAAAGGTGAGTCGATTCTCCCATCTTCCTTCGCTAGCACTCTTAGCTGATTCAACCCAATTGAAAGCGTCCGGTGTCGGAAGAAAGGAGGGTTGACCGGGTGGAGCAACTAACGGGAAGTAGCTCATCTCTCCGGTTTGATACCGTTTGATCCGGTCTTGTGAAAGCAGCTTCGTGAGTTCTTCGAGTTCAAGTGGAGAAGTCAGGCGGCGGGAGTTGAGAAACCCACTCACTGGAGGCATCTGTGCCACAACTGCTTTCACGCGCCGAACGAATGCGGCCAGATCAGTACATGACCACCGCTATAGGAGAAGCCCCACAGACCTATGCGCTCAGGGTCAACTTCGCTTTGTAGTTGAGTCCAAGTGATGGCATTGCGGTAGTCTTCATGCTGCTCGGTAGGGAGTATTTGTCCACGAGGCTCTCCCTCGCTAGCTCCAAGTTAGCGATAATCGAACAACGTGACGACGAACCCAGCTTGAGCGAAGAACTCAGCGAACTGAGGTAGTCCCATCTCTTTGGTCAAGCCAATTCCATGAGCCATAACAATTGCGGGATAGCGATGCCTTTCCTGCGGAACGCTACGCGAACGGCGAGCGCAGCTAACGCCAGATGTTGCTTTATCCGGAGTATGAAAGGTGACGGAACACTTTAGACCCTTACTTTCAAAACTGGTTCTTCTTTGCATAGCTGCTGTGAAAGTTAGTAAATTTGTTGGAGATCGCTTTTTAAGGCGCTTCAAATCTGTGCCATACCGCCATCGACGAACAGTTCGATACCATTCACAAAGCTGCTGTCATCGGAGGCAAGGAAAACAACCGCCTTAGCAATTTCGTCGGGTGTGCCCACACGCCCAAGGGGATAGTGTCAGCCTGACTTGCGACAAATTCCTGCACCTGCTCATCGCTCAGTCCCATGAAATTGTAGCCAGGAGTAGGCACGACACCAGGGCTGAATGGCACTAAGTTAAGCGCAAAGCCCTGATATAATTGGCTTTAGGGTATAGGGTGTGGGGTGTGGGGTGTGGGGAATTAAGAAGATGTTGAACTCCTTGACGCAACTAAAATTTAATGTTTTGTCAAAGTGTTCTTCGGTGATTTCGCCGAGTGGGGCGAGTCCTCCACCGCCAGCATTGGCGAAGATCACATCCAGGTGTCCTTGCTCTTGCTTGATTGTGGCGAACAGGCGATCGAGGTCTGCCAAATTGGAGGCATCGCTCTGAATACCTCTGACGTTTTTACCGATCGCTTCCACAGCAGCATCCAGTTCAGTTTGGCGATGACCTGTGATGAAGACATAAGCACCTTCGGCGACAAAGCGCTTGGCAGTAGCAAGACCAATGCCGCTGGTGCCACCAGTAACAAGACGACTTTTCCTTCTAGTTTTTTCATGATGATGAGTCCTGTGGCTGTTGAGGGCTGAAAGATTTGGTGTAAAGAATTGTGAGGTGTCTGTGCTTGCTACCTGCTTACACGTTTGAAAACAGCATATTTAACCCTTCAGTCATCGTGGGATGAGTCAAAATTCCATCGCGCAGAACGGTATAGGGCATCTGAGCTTGCATCACCATTTGCACTGTCGAAATTACTTCACCTGCTTCATGGCACAAGAGTGAACATCCGAGAATCCGACCCGTCTCGGTATCCATGATCGCCTTCATCAGTCCATCGGTTTGACTTTGTGTTACCGCTCGCATAATGTCTCTTGCATCCAGTTTCGCCACTCGAATGGCATACCCTTGTTGCTGCGCTTCGGTTTTGGTCAGACCTATATGAGCCAGTTCTGGGTCGATGAAAAGACAGGATGGAACCAAGCGATCGCGCGTGTTGCGGTTGCCACCATCAATCAAATTCGCTTTGACAATCCGATAATCGTCCAAGGCCACATGGGTATATTGCGGCCCACCATTGATATCGCCTAACGCCCAGATATTCGGTACGTTCGTCTCCAGGCGCTCATTGACTGGAATGAATCCGCGTCCATCGGTTGCCACGCCAGCAGCGGCTAAATTTAAGGTATCGGTGGTTGGCGCACGACCGACGGCTATTAGCAAATGCGAACCCTCGAGGCTGATCTCACGATCGCCAACTTGAATCTGAAGTTTAGTTGCATTGCCAACGCGATCGACTCTTAACACCTTCGCCTTCAGCAAGAAGTCAATGCCGTCTCGTTCCAGTAGCGTTTGCACCGCGATCGCAATATCTGGGTCTTGCTGCGACAAGATTTGCTCACTTTGCCCAATGACAGTGACGCGAGAGCCAAAGCGCCGGAACATTTGGGCAAACTCCAACCCAATGTAGCCACTCCCAAGCACGATCAGATGCTCCGGCAACTGTTCTAGCTCCATGATCGACTCGCTGGTCAAAAACCCAGCTTCTTTGAGTCCAGACACCGATGGAATCAACGGTCGCGCTGTATTGATAAACAATCGTTCTGCGGTGAGCAAGCGAGTCGTTCCTTCATCTGTTGCCACTTCAATCGTTTTAGGTGCCACAAAGCGAGCGGTACCAATGATCAGATCGTCCCCCAATGCGGTGTGCAAGTTGTTAAGATTTATTGGTCGCAGGGACTGCACGACCGATCGTTTGCGCCCAATCACTGCCGCCAAATGAACCGTGGGCGGTGCCGTGTTGATGCCATAGGCAGCACTGTTTCGCACAGTATTTGCCACCTCTGCACTTGCCACCAATCATGTTTAAGCTGCGTTTCACCAGAGCGGTTTTGCGCCCGTCCGCAACTAGTGCAGGTGCTAGTGTTTTACCCGCTTTACCGCCGCCAATAATAATGTCGTCGTAGTATTGGGTGTCCATTTCCATCTCCTTTGCGTTTGACGTTACTTCATTCGGCAATTGGGATTACTCCACAGCAGGAAGCTCTGCTGCTTCAATCAGGTTGGCAACCTCTCATGAATGAGAGATAAAGGACACATGGCTTGCTTGGATCTCATGAGTTTTTTACTTGGCAAACAATTCTTTGCCTGTTAAAGCAGCAGCCACTCGCGCTACATTCGCACCATGATACTTGGAAGCTTCCAGCCTTTGTTCAGTAACGCCTGTCTGCTCCATATTTTCTCCCGCTGAACGCCCATAGGGCCCCCTTTGCAGACCGCCAAGAGGATATCCTGGCGTGATTTTGGGTAAAGGTACCATCACCATTCCCAGTTCAGCAAAGTTATTTAACAGCGCCAGCATGGTTAGTTCAGCGCCACCACCCGTATTGCCGTAACCGCCACCAGTCGCAAAGACAGCACCCACCTTCCCAATGAGGCTATCTTTAATCCAAAGAGGGCCACAAACCTGATCGATAAATTTTTCACGCGCCAATCTGGACTCCCCATGTGTACAGGGGAACCTACAATGACAGCATCACTGGCGATTACATCATCTTCAGTAACATCCTCAGCAAACTTTACCTCCACTTCAGTACCTAAAACTGATGTCACACCAGAAGCGATCGCTTCTGCCATCTTCTCGGTATTGCCGTAATCTGTTGCGTAAACAATTAAGACTTTTGTCACCTTTTACCTCACATTTGTTGAAATTGACAGCTGTTTGTGCATCAAATCGCGTTTAAGTCCTGCTACCCTAAATGCTGTTTTAAGAACGCCAACGTGCGATCGCCCGCTAATTCTGCGGCTTCTTGGCGATAAGCGGAACTACCCACGCGACTAAACCCGTGACTCACTCCTTCATAGCGATAGATTGTTACCAGGGGGTTGTCTTTCAGTCCTTCCTGAATGGTCGCTTGAGCGCTTGGTGACACAAACTCGTCATTTCCACTCAGATGCAATATCAGCGGTTTCTGAATCTTTGTCGCCTCGGCTAAATTCTTGTCAATTTCAACACCGTAGTAACTAACGTTGGCATCTGCATCAGTACGTGTTGCCATGAAATATGCCAGTTTACCGCCCATACAAAAGCCGACACTGCCGACCTTGCCTGTACTGCTGGGATACTGCCGCAGAAAAGACAGGGTTGCCTTTAGGTCTTCTACGCCGCTATCCACATCAAACGCTTGGAGTAGCTCAATGGCTTTAGCCCACTGATCCTTATCGTCAGCATCAAGTTGCACATTGGGTTCCAGTCGCCAATATAAATCTGGCACGATCACCAAATAGCCAGCCTTAGCATAATCATCGGCAATCTGTCGCATAGTATTATTCACCCCAAGAATTTCTTGAATCAGCACAATTCCTGCACGAGGCTGACTACTGGGTGCTGCTAGATAGGCGCTAAAACTGCCCCCGGACAAGGCTGGAATGGTTACATTTTGAGTTGTCATGATGTCCTTTCTTTTTAAGAATTTGCTATTTAGACTTTGACCAAATCAAACAGCGTTGCTGAATGCAAGTATGAAGCGATCGCTGTATCTTGCACTGATTAGGCAGAGATGGGTTGCAGCCGTGATGTGAGAAATTGACGGATGTAGTTTGCGATCGCATCTCCGTCTTCTTCCAGAGCAAAGTGCCCGGTATCGAGTAGATGAAACTCAAGGTTCTGCAAGTCGCGTTTGTAGGCATAAGCTCCTTGTTCTATAAAACCCTGGTCGTTTTTGCCCCACACCACCAGCATCGGTGGCTGATACTGACGAAAGTAGGCTTGCCATTGCGGATACAGCAGCAAATTAGACTGGTAGTTGTAAAACAATGCCAGTTGGATATCTTGATTACCAGGGCGATCGAGGAAGAGTTGATCCATGTTCCAGGTATCCGGGCTGATCGCTTCAAGATTGCGGACACCGTTGGTGTATTGCCATTTCGTTGCTTCTAGGGTGACAAGGTATTTGAGCTTGTCAGTATTCTCAGGAGAAGGGTCTTGCCAATAGGCCTTGAACACACCCCAAAAATCGCCGAGTCCTTCCTCGTAGGCATTCCCGTTTTGCACAATCAGCGCTTCCACTCGCTCTGGATATTTAGTTGCAATCCGATAGCCAATAGGAGCACCATAATCCATCAAGTAAAGGCTGTATTTTTTGAGATCGATCGCAGTAATAAACTTCTCCACGATCTGTGCCAGGTGATCAAACGTGTAGTCAAACTCATCCACCGTTGGCATCGAACTGTTGCCGTACCCAGGATAATCCGGTGCAACCAGATGGAAGCGATCGGCAAGTGCAGGTATCAGATTACGAAACATGTGAGATGAGGTCGGGAAGCCGTGCAACAGCAAAATAGTTGGATTATCGCGGGAGCCAGCTTCTCGATAAAAGATATCTAAACCATCGATTGCGATCGTGCGAAATGTAATCATAAGATTACTCCTTATCGGTTTTAGGTTCTTATTTTGGCAAAGGTATTGGTTTGTCTAGCATTTTGATCCCTCTGTTATTGACCATTAAGTTTGGCAGCACCGAAAGTAGCGTTGAATGCATAACACCAAATAACAACAGACTGATAATTTGCTAAATCTAGCCAGGATGGAATGGGGTAACGTTGCTTTCCAGTAAAGCTTTGTAAGCGGTCAAGTAGGAAAAGCTCTTGCTCTTTAATCGGAAAATCTGGGGGAGTGGTAGAACCAATAACATCTTCAAGGCGATGGAGAACCACTCGTAAGTCAGGGCCAAGATCGGAAGTTTTAAAGTCTGGTTGCAACTCGACAAATCGTTGCTCGGACTCTACTACAATCCGAACTGTTCCTTCGGTAGGATGTTCGCCAGAAACAAAAGTGCCAGATAAGTTCATAGTTGATAATTCTCCAGTTATTTTAATGAATTTCAGATTTAATAACGGCAATCAAGACTAGTTCAACTGCTGCATTTAAGGGCAATTCTGAATGTCCAAAAGCTTTACGAGCATGACCAGCCTTTTCGGCCATAATCTCTGCGAATAAATCAGATGCTCCGTTCAGAACAGCGGCCTGCTGAGTCCAGCCTGGTGCGCTATTTACATGACCGTCCACACGAGCGATCGCTTGCAAGTATTCGAGTGACCCAAGAGCAGCTTTCAATTGTGCTTATCTACCGACTAGCGGTAGATAAGCATTCGCCAGTAATCATGATGCTCGAATTGATTTTGGGCGGGCTTTGGAATGCTGATTATTTTCCTTCAAGAAAGTCCAGCAGCACAGGATTGACTTGATCGGCATGAGTCCAGTTGATTGCGTGGGGGCCGCCAGGTATAACCACAAGGCGACTGTCTTTTATTAGCTTCGGCAGTCTCGCTGCGGTAGACTCAAATGGAAGGATGCGATCGCTATCTCCATGAATAATTAGAGTTGGCACATCGATGCGTGGCAGATCGTCACGGAAATCGGTCAGCCACGATGGTACACAATCCAGAGTCCCTTTAGCGGAAGCTCCTACTGCAACATTCCAACTCATTTGGATAGCATCGTTGCTAATACGTTGGCGTTCGCGGAGCGTCTCGTAGAGAAGCCTCTCGGAACGAGAATCGCCCAGAAGCACATCCACGTTGTAAAAGTCTTTAAGAAATGCGGACAGATACGCTGGGCGATCTTCTACGATACTCTTCATAATTCCGTCGAAGACACTGCGATCGACCCCTTCGGGATTGTCGTCTGTCTTCAGCAGGAAGGGTGGCACCGGAGCCATTAGCACGGCTTTACTAACGCGCTCCGAACCGTACTTGCCCAGATAGCGCGTCACTTCGCCAGTCCCCATCGAGAAGCCGACTAGCACTGTATCACGCAGGTCAAGTTCTGTCATGAGCGTGTTCAAATCCGCTGCGAAGGTGTCGTAGTCATAGCCAAACGAAGGCTGGCTAGAATCACCGAAGCCTCTGCGATCGTAAGTGATGACCCGATAGCCTTTGTCCAGCAAAACCGCCACTTGTTTTTCCCAGGAATGACCGCTTAGAGGAAACCCGTGGATTAGCACAATTGGCTGTCCTGCTCCGAAATCTTCGTAATAAATATCGATGTTTCCAGAGTTTTCTTTACCGACAGTAACGTAAGGCATTTGAGTCTCCTTTTTTGTGAGTCGATTTGTTGTCTTATGCAGAAAGTTAAAGCTAGGCGGACTCAGAATCTCGCCATCATGTTGTGCAGAAGAAAATTTCTTGGTGTATGTTTTCTTTTCAGATGGGTTGTAGAGTATAGTTTCTATGCAGAAGGACGGCAGGTCATGACCCCTTCCCTCTGAGCGTTGGCATTGGAATCACCCCCCATCGCTCGAACCGTGATTGTGGGTTCATAGGTAGGGTAACAACGCACCAAGACAGTATCTTCTGATCGGGTCACGTACAGCACATAAACAGGTTTGCCTCCCAATACAGCACGGACAAGGTTGGGGGGTGTGGGGGCAGTTGCAACAAGTTTTGACTGATTCAGAGTTTGTATATCTGGCGTTTCAGATAGAACAGGCTTTGCTTGAAAAGATTGCAAATCGATCAGGACTAATGCTGTAAGAATGACCAGCGCAACAGACAATTTAATGGATAGTTTGAACATGATTTAGTAGTTTTAGTTTGGCTTTGCCAAATAGGGAAAATAGATTCGCAATATGTTGGGCTTTCCAACTTGCTGTCCTTGAGCCGACATACCGTATCCATGCTGTCAGAAGTCTTTCCCTTGTCTACGCGTGGGCGAGTTAGTTTGTGTCCTGGCGAAGACAGCAGTGCTCCGCGCGATCGCTAAGGTACTTGCTGTGAAACGCAATCTGCGGCTTTAATTAAATCGGCTGCTTTTTCGCCAATCATAATGGTGGGCGCATTCGTATTTCCCGTGGTGATCGTTGGCATGATGGAGGCATCCACAACACGCAAGCCCTCAATTCCATACACCCGTAGTTGGGGGTCTACAACCGCCATTGGGTCAGTGCCCATTTTGCAAGTGCCGACCGGATGATACACTGTATCACAAGCTTCTCGAATGTAAGCAACGAGTGCTGTATCACTCTGCTTATCGGCACCAGGAGCGATTTCTTCACCGCGAAACTCATCAAAGGCACTCGCACCGAACAAATTACGGAGTAATTTAATCCCTGCCACTAGCTTTTGCACATCAGCTTCACTTTGGAGAAAGTTCATTTGAATCATCGGTGCGTCTTTGGGATCGAGGGAACGCAAACTGACACTGCCAATGTTTTGAGGATGAGGCAAACAGACTAGACTTGTGAATCCTAAACCAGAGTGGGCATAACCAGGCGGCACTAACACAACAGTACCGAAGAGAAACTGTAAATCTGGCGCAGCATCCAGATTCCCCTCTGTATGCAAAAATAAGCTAGCTTCAGCGATACTACTGGTGCTTGCAGTGTGTAAATCCTGAGTTGCCTCGTGTGCCACGGATACAACAGGGTGATCTTGAAGGTTTTGACCGACACCCGGCAAATTAGCCACTACCGGAATTCCCATCGCTTGCAGGTGTTCTGCATCCCCAATGCCGGAAAGCATTAGCAGCTTGGGCGAATCGAACGCGCCAGCACTTAAAATCATTTCGGAGTTGACCTTAACCTGGTGCAGCGTGCCTTCGTGCAGGTATTCTACCCCAACGGTACGGGCGTTCTCAAACAACAAGCGAGTGACCAATGCTCCTGTTGTTACAGTCAAATTGGGACGCTGGAGAATGGGCACAAGGAAGGCAGCAGCAGCACTGTGGCGCTTACCATCTTTAATGGTTAACTGATAGAGTCCTGCCCCTGACTGCTGCTTTCCATTAACATCAGGATTGTGGTCATAACCCAATTCTACTGCTGCGTCTACAAAGCGTTGAGATACCACAGCAGGTGCAATCAGATCGGTGACGCTCAACTCTCCATCAACCCCGTGAAACTCGGACGCGCCTCGCTGTTGGTGTTCTGATTTCTTGAAGTAGGGCAAAATATCTTGGTAACTCCAGCCGGGATTTCCCAATGACTGCCAGTGGTCATAATCGCGAGGATTGCCCCGCATATAAACCATGAAATTAATCGAACTGCTGCCGCCCAAGACTTTGCCACGGGGACAAAAGATTTTGCGATCGTTGAGGTAGGGTTCTGGTTCAGAGAAATATGCCCAGTCCACCTCAGAACCCAGAAGACTGACGCATTCCGCTGGGATATGAATCTCTGGTTTTGTATCTGGGTTGCCTGCTTCGAGTAGTAAAACAGTTGTGTCACTGTCTTGTGTCAGGCGGTTGGCAACCACACAACCTGCCGAACCTGCACCAATCACAATGTAGTCATAGTGAGTCATATTTGCACTGTTGTCAATTTACTGCGCTTGGAGTAACTCAAAGGCTTTAGCTCACTGATCCTTATCGTCAGCATCAAGTTGCACTCCGGGTTCCAGCCGCCAATACAAATCTGGCACAAGCACCAAATAGGGCGTTGCTGAATGCAGGTATGAAAAAGCCTTGCACTCATTAGACAGGGATGGGTTGCAATCGTGACATGAGAAATTGGGTGATGTGGTTTGCGATCGCATCGCCTTCCTCTTCTAGGGCAAAATGTCCGGTATCAAGTAAATGGAATTCAATGTCTTTCAAGTCGCGCTTGTAGGGATAAGCGCCTTCGGAAGGAAAGATATAGTCGTTCTGACCCCAAACAATCAGGGTGGGTGGTTGATATTTGCGGAAATACTCCTGCCATTGCGGATATAACGGCGGATTCGTGCCATAGCTATAGAACAACGCTAGTTGAATCTCACTGTTTCCAGGGCGATCGAGGAAAAGTTGATCCATCATCCAGGTATCGGGGCTGATCGCTTCCAGATTGCGAACGCCGTTAGTATATTGCCACTTAGTTGCTTCCAGAGTGACGAGGTATTTGAGTTTTTCTGCATTCTCAGGCGATCGCTCTTGCCAGTAAGCTTTGATTGGGTTCCAAAATTCGCCGAGACCTTCCTCGTAAGCATTGCCGTTTTGGACAATTAGCGCTTCCACTCGCTCTGGATGTTTTGCTGCAATGCGATAGCCAATTGGAGCACCATAATCCATCACGTAAAGGCTATATCGCTTGAGGTCGATCGCAGTAATAAATTTCTCTACAATCTGTGCCAGGCGATCAAACGTGTAGTCAAATTCATTCACCGCTGGCATCGAACTGTTGCCGTAGCCTGGGTAATCGGGGGCAACTAGATGGAAACGATCAGCAAGCGCAGATATCAGATTGCGGAACATATGAGATGAGGTTGGGAAACCATGCAGCAGCAGAATCGTTGGATTTTCACGGGAGCCAGCTTCTCGATAAAAGATATCTAAACCATCGATAGAAACTGTACGATATGTGGTCATGACTTTACTCCTTCTAAGTTTATAGGTGGTGAAGTTAGTAATTAAATGCGCTCCCACACCAACTCAAAAACCTGCTCAACACCATCACTAAAAACTGGCGGCGTTAAGAGCGTCACTCGGTTCTCGCTTAAAGTAAATGTGCGAACTAACTTTGTACCAACCCGATTAGGAATCGATGCAATTTCGATCTGGTGAGTGACTGTGTTGCCACTCAATGTATAAGTTCCAGCGTAAGCATTGAATGTCGAAAGCATCTATTTCACATCCTGACGACGACTTTGCTCCTGGAAGTATTCGCGCCAACTTTCGGGTAAGGCTTCAAGTTGAGCAGCTTGGTGAAGTAACTCTGGATTGTCCTGATCACGAACATAAAGTTGAGTGATATCGGCAACCGTAATATGGTTGTCGTCCCGGCTCACCAACTCTAAAGTGTCTCCAGTTCCGACTTCGCCCTCTTGCAAAACACGGAAGTAAAATCCAGTTCGACGACTTGCAAGAAATCGTTTAACCATATCAGGTCGCCCAAACCTAATCCCCTGTTTGTAGCAAGGTACACGAGGTTGTGTCACCATCAGTTTTACAGTGCCGATATGGAAGCAATCCCCAATGTTCACTTCCTCTTCTCTCAACCCGGTGGTCGTAAAATTTTCACCAAAGATACCTAATGGCAATTCTGTTTCAGGCAATTCACCTCGCCAATAATCGTAATGCTCGAACGGATAGACATAGACTGCTTTGTCTAATCCTCCATGAACGGTGAGATCGGCTTGCCTATCACCTTCTAAATTGAGCGATCGCCTACGGCGGGCGGAACGCCATCGCACCGTCACCCGTTCGCTTACTGGTTCTTTGAAAATTCCAGTGCTAACTGTTTTCCCTTTCCAGGTCACTTCTCGCGGCAGTCCGACGTTTACAGAGATGAGTTTCATAAGAATTTTAATCCGGCTTCTCAAAGATTGAGGTCTGACAATCCAGGATGATCGTCAGGACGACGACCCAGTATCCAGTGGAATTTGCGTTTGCTTTCCTGAATTGGCAGGTCATTGATGCTGGCAATACGCCACCGCATGAATCCGTATTCATCGAACTCCCAATTCTCATTGCCATAGGAACGAAACCAGTTGCCGGAATCATCATGCCATTCGTAAGCAAACCGGACAGCAATTCGGTTGTCCTGAAAAGCCCAAAGCTCTTTGATCAGACGGTAGTCCAATTCTTTAAGCCAC
This sequence comes from Nostoc sp. NZL, assembly GCF_015714705.1. Classification (NCBI taxonomy): domain Bacteria; kingdom Bacillati; phylum Cyanobacteriota; class Cyanophyceae; order Nostocales; family Nostocaceae; genus Nostoc; species Nostoc sp. NZL. The sequence goes on from NZ_WBKL01000198.1 coordinate 30,966, forward strand.
TTACGTGTCAAAAACTGTACGATCGCCTCACGACCAGATAGAAATTCTGAGCGGTTGCGCCAAAGGCTATCCGACGTGTAAGCGAGTGATACTTGTTCAGGGTTACGTGTGTTCCAAGCATCTTCTGCAATTCGGACTTTTTGGATGGCGGATTCACGATCAAAAGGCGGCAGGGGTAGTCGAGGATTTTCGGGGTTGTTCATAGTGTGGTGGTGTAAAACTAGCATTTCCAGCGTTTCTATGAGCTAGCTCTAATTTTAAGGGCGATTTTCTCTGGTTTATTTCTCCGTGCTTTGAGTTGAGCAAAAAGTGAATGATACACAGCCCGTTTGCAAAATTAGCGATCGCTTTTAGGTTACTTCAAATCTGTGCCATACCGCCATCGACAAACAGCTCGATGCCATTCACAAAGCTGCTGTCGTCTGAAGCGAGAAAGACAAAAGCTTTGGCAATCTCATCGGGTGTACCTACTCTTCCCAGCGGGATGTTGTTCGCTTGGCTGTCCACGAATACTTGCACTTGCTCATCACTCAGTCCCATGAGATTGTAGCCAGGAGTAGGAACCACGCCAGGACTAATGGCGTTAACCCGGATCTTGCGCTCTTTGAGGTCGAGTGTCCAATTACGGGCAAACGATCGCACAGCGGCTTTGGTTGCGCTGTAAACGCTGAAGGCTGGCGTGCCCACGGTAGAAGCAGTCGAGGCGTTCAGAATGATGGAAGCGCCCTCTGGCAACAGAGGCAGTGCCTTCTGGACGGTGAACAACAGACCTTTGACGTTCGTGTTAAATGTCTTGTCAAAGTGTTCTTCGGTGATGGCTCCAAGCGGGGCGAGTTCTCCACCGCCAGCATTAGCGAAAATCACATCGAGGTGTCCTTGCTCTTGCTTGATTGTGGCGAATAGGCGATCGAGGTCTGCCAGATTGGAGACATCGCTTTGAACACCCGTGACGTTTTCACCGATCGCATTCACAGCGGCATCAAGTTCAGTTTGGCGACGACCTGTGATGAAGACATAAGCACCTTCGGCGACAAAGCGCTTGGCAGTGGCAAGACCGATACCACTGGTGCCACCGGTGACAAGAGCGACTTTTCCTTCTAGTTTTTTCATGATTATTGTCATGAGATTGCTCCTGTTGATTAATGGGTTGTGTAATCAGTAGTGATTTTGATTAGATATCTTTTCAAAACACGTGCTTCAGGTTTATTTCAAATATTTCTCAAACCATCTCAAGGCAGTTGTACTTGCAATCTCGAAGCCCTCTCCCTGAAAACCGTCAAAGTGTCCGCCCTTCAAGATTGTGAGAGACTTTGGCTCCATCGCCCGCGCATGGACAGCGGCGGTTATGTCGGCAGGTGAAAGAAAGTCTTTCTCGCCCGTAATCAGGCATAGCGGGGTGGGAAAAATCGCCTCGATGTGAGGAGCGGGTTCGTAATAGAGACAGTGTTCAATCGATTCAAAGGAGATTCGATTCTCCCATCTTTCTTCGCTCGCGCTTTTGTTCGATTCAACCCAATTGAATGCATCGGGTGTCGCAAGGAAACTGGGTTCACCAGGCGGAGCAACCAAAGGGAGGTAACTCACCTCTTTGGTTTGATACCGTTTTATCCGGTCAAGTGAAACCATCTTTGTGAGTTCTTCCATCTGAAGTGGGGAGACTAGACGGCGGGAGATGAGAAACGCATTCACCGTAGGCATCTGTGCCACTATCGCTTTCACGCGCGGATCAAATGCAGCCAGATGCAGCGCGTGACCGCCGCTATAAGAAAAGCCCCACAGACCTATGCGCTCAGGGTCAACTTCGCTTTGTAATTGAGTCCAGGTGATAGCATTACGAAAATCTTCATGCTGCTCTGTAGGAAGCATTTGTCCGCGAGGTTCTCCCTCACTAGCACCAAGGTAGCGATAATCGAACAGTGAGACGACAAACCCAGCTTGAGCGAATTTCTCGGCAAACTGCGGCAATCCCATTTCTTTGGTTAAGCCAATTCCATGAGCCATGACAATAGCCGGATAGCGATCACAGGATGCAACTTTATCTGGAGTGTAAAAGGTGACAGAACACTTTAGACCTTTACTTTCAAAACTGGTTCTTCTTTGCATAACTGCTTACCCTCTCTTTTTTAGTTGGGGTTAAAGACCAGGAACATTAATAACTTGCAGTGACAATAGCTGCCATCAACTGCTCAATGTTCCAGCTATCGCTATATCGAATTCCATTAATAAACAGTGCTGGGGCAGCCGTTACTCCACTGTGTAATCCACTTTCTATATCTTGATTAATGCGTGCTATATGTATTTGACTGGATATATCTTGCAGAAATTGGGGAATATCGAGTCCTAGATTATTGGCATACTCCACAAGATAATCATTTCCTAACTCTTGTTGATGGGTGAACAAAATGTCGTGCATCTGCCAAAACTGACCTTGGGCGGCTGCCGCTTCTGATGCTTCAGCGGCACGTTGAGCATAAGGATGTATTTGCGGCTGTGGAAAGTGGCGAAATACAAAACACAAGTCATTGACCTGTTGCTGGATTGCCTTAATTAATTGGTGAGTTTCGCCACAAGTGAGAGACTGGTAGTCACCATACTCGACAAGTACCACTGAACTACTCACCAATCCCTGAATATGATCTTGTTCTGAAATCGGCACAAGCAACCGATTATAATCATCGAGACTCATGAAAGCACCTTTAAGGAAAGGAGTGCAGCAGGTAGAGACAGATGATTGCTATGAATGAAACTTTTTTCACAATTGGGTAAACCGATGTCGCTGTGTTATCTGTTGCATAATCTCAATTTAGAGAGTTAAGTTGATTTTGTCGCTGAGAAAAACTTCAGTTGATAAGCTGATAATTTAGACAGCTAATAAACTGATAAATTTGACAGGTATGACGCTACAAGCTAACAATACCCCGCCTTAATGCAACGATCACAGCCTGAGTGCGATCCTCCACACCCAGCTTACTTAAAATATGATTTATATGAAAATTGACAGTGCGTTCAGTAATATATAGAGCTTTGCTAATGGCTTGAGTACCCTTGCCCGTTGTAATGAGTTGAAGCACCTCCAACTCGCGATCGCTCAATTCTGGACTTGCCATGCGCTCTAAAAGTTTGGCACCGACGCGGGGTGGAATGTGCTTCTGTCCTTTGTGAATGGCGCGAATCGCGGACAGCAATTCTTCTGGCTCGGCATCCTTGAGTAAATACCCTTTAGCTCCTGCCCGCAATCCCTGATAAATGTCTTCATCGCCCTCGTAAGTCGTCAATACGATGATCCGAGCAGCAGGAAACTCAGTACAGATGGCAGTAATCGCAGCGACTCCATCCATCTGGGGCATTCGCAAGTCCATCAAAGTTGCATCTGGCTGTTTTTGACGAAAGACAGCGAGTGCCTCCTGACCATTCCCAGCTTGTCCAACAACAAGGATATCTGGCGCTTCTTCCAGCATTGCAATCAAACCCTGACGTACAACGGGGTGATCATCTACAACCAGAACACGAATGGCATTAAGTTGACTCATGATGGTTTTTCCTGCTGATTCACGGACACCACAATTTCTGTTCCTTGTCCAAGGGCACTCTGGATCTGGATCTGTGCCCCAATGAGATCGGCACGTTCTGCCATCCCTAATAAACCAAAGCCATTGTGACTAGAAGAACGATCAATTGCAAATCCCTGTCCATCGTCCTTGATTCGCAATATGCACTGCGTGGATTGATAGATTAGTTCAACACGAATTTCAGTTGCTTTTGCATACTTGAGTGCATTCGTCAATGCTTCCTGTCCAATTCTAAGTAGATTATTCTCCACCTCAGAGGGTAGCGGATAGGGGATGCCGACGGCTTCACACATAATTGTTATACCAGTGGATGATTCTAGCTGACTTGTCAGATGTTTGAAAGCGCTGAGTAAATCACTATTTTCTAACAAGTAAGGACGGCGTAGCGCCTCTACAGAGCGGCGTGCTTCTGAAAGTCCAGTTTGGGCTAAGTTCTGGACTTGAGCTAGGTGAGCCTGAGCTTTTTCTGGGTCTACTGTTATCTTGTTCACAGCAGTTCTAGCGTGAATGATAACACCCGTGAAGGACTGTGCTAGTGTATCGTGAATTTCTCGCGCCATGCGATTGCGTTCTTCCAGAATTGAAGCTTCTTCGGCGCGTTTGCGTTCACGCAGTGCTGCGTTGCGCAGTTCGCTAATGTCTGTGATTAAACTGTGGAATCCTCTCACTTGAGCATTGCGATCGAAATCGGGGATCAAGGTAGCACTGATGGATCTTTTACCAAGCGAAAAGGGAATTTCTGCTTCCAAGGTTACAGTTTGCCCTTCAAACACTTGATTAACATACGGCTCAACCATTTGATAAACTGCCTCACCCAGAAGTTCACAAACAGACTTGCCCAGAATCTCATCTCGACTACGGCTAAACCAGTCTTCGTATGTGCGGTTGATAAATTGATAGCGTCGATTGGCATCCACATAGCTAACAAGAGCAGGTAGAGCGTCGGTGATCAGTCGTAATTCCTGTTCTCGCTCGCGCAGTGCGGCTTCGCTTTTCTGTAAAGCTGCCGTTCGTTGGGCTACCTGTTGCTCTAAGGTGCGGTTGTAGTTGGCTAAGAGGTGTTCTGCTTGTTTCCGCTCTGTGATGTCTTGAAAGGCTGCGATCGCATAAGCTACATTGCCCTGTTCATCAAAGATAGGAGTTCCCCAGACCTCAACTGGAACTATTACACTGTTTTGGTGAATTTCTAGATCGTCAACTGTGGTACATTCGCCGCTTAATGCCCGAATAACTGGTAGTTTCTCAGTTGGATAGTTTTGATCTGTTCCCGCCAGATAAAATTGATAAACCTCTGGGATTTGCTCCGGTGCCACAGAAGGATCAATCCCTTTACCCATTAGCTGAATTCCCCGTTGATTAACGTAGTAAATGCGACCAGCCGCATCCAATACTCCAATACCTACCGGAACCGCTTCTAGAAACTGTTTCATTCTACTTTCGCTTGCGCGTAGCTTGGAGTAGAGCCTGGCATTTTCAATGGCGATCGCTGCCTGGGATGATAACAGATGTAAAATCTGCGTTCGCGTAGCGTCTCCTTCGGAGAATCGCTCTGGTGTAAATGCTCCAGCCGCTAATTTATTTTCTAGATACAACACACCCACTAGCTTACCTTGATTTAGCAGAGGCAAACATAAGATTGATTGGATTTGATTGTGTTGAATATATGGCTCATGAATAAAATTACCTTCACTAGTAGCATCATTTAAAATGACAGATTCATGAGTACGAATAACATAATTAATAATTGATTCAGGTAGATGATTTGCAGTTGGAATAGATTGCAGTAATTGTGTAGCATAAGTATTCTCACCCTCCTTAACTTCACCAGACGCTTCAATTACCCATTTTCCTGAGTTTTCTAAAATTAGAAAACCTGTTTGTGCGCCAGCATTTTCAATTAATATCTTCATCAAGGAACTGAGTAACTTATCCAGTTCAATTTCACTCGAAATCGCTTGCGACGCTTTCATCACCGCTGCTAAATCAAAAGTAATGGGTGAGTGATTAGAGGTGGTGACAGAAGTTTTATGGGTTGGCAAAGCTGGATCCGACGATTGAGGCAATAGCTGGGGATAGCGAGTTTCTAAATCTCTTACTTTCGCAGTTGCTCCCCAGCGTTCATAGCAGTAGTGAGCTTCTTTCATATAGGTTTGGGCAAACTTTTCTCTACCGCGAGATAGGTAAAATTTGGCAGCTAATTCATAGCCTAATGCTTCTTCTTGAAGATAGCCATTGTCTCTAGCACCGACAATTGCTTGTTCGTAGAACTCTTCTGCTTCAAACCACTGACTCAAAACTCGCGCTTTCTCTGCCTCAACTAAATGATATTTATGCAAATAATTCATGGGCGCATAAAATGCCCATTGTTTCATTTTCTCCTGGTTAACAGCGACTTTTTTGAGCATCTCCGACTGCGTTTGAGCGCTGCTTTCGGGGTATATAGCAAGTCTTGCCAGAGCATCATATAGATAGTAAAAAGGGCCAAGAGGTGAGCCTGTTACTCGGATCACATAACGTTCTGCTATGGTTGAGTTTTCAACTGCCTGAACATACTTGGAAAATAGGTAGCACAGGAAAAGTTTATTGAAATAGACATTAAAGATTGCAGTTCCATCATTTGCTATTTCATGTTGTGGCAATCCATTCTCTTCATTGTAGAATTTGCCAACTAGACGGGTTGGATTGACCGAGTAGCCCATCAAATTTGCGATCGTCTGCTGAAATATTTGATTCCAGGTTAGTGCTGTCTCCTGTTTTATTTGACCAATTGCTTCATTGTATTTCGTCATCTCGCGTTCAACCTCCACGAGTTCACTTCCGACAGCATAGGAGTTAAAGCAATAAGAATGAGCGCCATAGGCGGCAAACTCTAAATCTCCGGTTTCTAGCCCGCTTTGATAGGCTTCTAGTAATGACTGTAATGTGTCTCTCACATGATCTTTCCAATGAATGATGAAGGTATTCACGATGATCAATGTTCTAGCTTTGAGTGAATGGGTCTTAGGTTGTAACAACTGCCTGAAAGCTAACTGTCCAAACTCGTAGCCAGTCTCGACGTCTCCGACCTTCCCACACAGAATTAATCCAAAGTTGGCATAAACAAAGGGAGACGCAAACGCATTGCCATATTCGATTGACAAGCTGACTTGTTTAGATACCAGTAGCGGCATCAAAGTAGGAGCAGCACTATAAGCAGTAATCGTGATGCTAGATAGGATTCGCATTGCTGCTAACTTATTTGGCTCGTGCATTTGGGGCAAATGAATCAAGTCCTCAATCGATTTCTCACTAAGAAGGCATGAGATTGCGTCTAGTTCAAGCTGAATATCTGACTGGCTTGGCTGTTCGGGAAAACTAATTTCCAGTTGTTGCAACACTTGCAAGCCAATATTAATTGCTTCTAATAGCTGATTTTGGGCGATGTAACTTTGAATTTTGACTTCGTACACTTTCACGCTATCAAGAACCGTTTTAGCCTGTTGCAGAACGATCGCTGCCCAGAACTCCACTTGGTCAAAATTGCCACACAAGTACGCGACTTCTGTTGTTTCTGCGTATAACTCTAAGGTCAGGTCATAATCTGTTTGCCAGCTAGATGCTGCCAGCCATTCTCTTGCTGTAGTTAAATATTTTTTTGACAGGCCATAAGCGATCGCCCCTTTTGCTTTCTGACCTGCGATTAAATTTAATCTGGCAATTTTGTTTCGTTCTTGTTGAGCTGTGACCAACTCAATTCCATGATTGAGATGATCCACAATTTCAAACAGCCGCTCTGAGAGTCGCTCTGGTAAAGTTTTTTCAAGTAAATTGCGACCAATTTCGAGATGAACCACTTGTTTGTGCGACTCATCGATTAAGGCATAAGCTGCTTGCTGTACGCGATCATGCAAAAACTTATATTCTTGAACTAACAAGTTTTCATCTAATTCAGACAGGGGTTGAATTAATCCAGCTTGGATAACTGCCAACAAATCTAGAGAAACCGCTTTAGAGGATTGCTCACAAACGATTGCTAAAGTATTTAAATTAAATTCAGCACCGATACAAGCCGCTAACCGGAGAATTTGCTGTGTGTTCTCTGGTAGTTTCTTCAACTTGTGAAGCATCAACTCCACAACATTATCAGTGATATTTTGAGCTTGAATCTGAGCAATGTTCCACTGCCAGCTTAAGTATTGTGCATCAAATGTCAACAGATTTTCGCTATACATCGTCCTTAAAAATTCGTTGACAAAGAAAGGATTTCCCTCGGTTTTACGCAACACTAACTCTGCTAAGGAACGAACGCTGTCTACATTTTGATGTAGCGTTTCGGCAATCAACTGACTCAACGGCAAGAGCGTTAAAGGTGCCAAGATAATCTCCTGAAGAACTGCTCCTTGTTTTCGCAGTCTTTCCAAGGTTAATACCAGTGAATGCGTTGGATTGACTTCATTATCTCGATAGGCTCCTATTAAAAATAGGAATTGGGTTTGCTCATCCAGCAGCATCAGCTCAATTAACTTCAGCGTTGCTGAATCGATCCACTGCAAATCATCTAGAAAAATTACCAGGGGGTGTGACTTTGAACAAAACACCCGCACAAACTGTCCAAAAGCTCGATGAAAGCGATTTTGAGCTTCCGTTGCTCCAACTTCCGGTACGGGAGGCTGCTTGCCAATAATTAACTCAACTTCCGGGATGATATCAATGATGATTTGCCCATTGCTGCCCAACGCTGTGAGCAGACGCGATCGCCACTGTTGCACCCGATTATCTGGTTCACCGAGCAATTGCTGCACCAATTTTTGCAGGGCATGGGCGATCGCGCTGTAGGGAATATTGCGCTGGAATTGATCAAATTTCCCGCAGATAAAATAGCCGCGCTTTGCAGTAACAGGTTTGTAGAGTTCCTGTACTAATGCTGATTTGCCAATTCCAGCGTAGCCAGAGACCAGCATCATTTCAACTTGGAATTTTGGATTGCCCTTTTGTTCGCTTTGTGAAGTCTTTTCTGAGTTGTTTGGTAAAGAAGCGATGCGATTGTTTTCTGGAAACGCTACACGGTCAAAAGCTGCTAGTAACATTGCAACTTCCTTGTTCCGTCCATACAGTTTTTGGGGAATTTCAAACTGACCCGAAACGTCTTGAAGCGCCAACTGAATACTAGAGATTTGACCGATTTCTTCTAATTGTTGAACACAGATTTCTAAATCCGCTTTGATTCCCCAGGCACTCTGATAGCGATCTTCTGCATTTTTTGCTATCAGTTTTAGAATGATATCTGAAACTGCTTTGGGAATCTTTGTATTTATTTCATGAGGTGAAGGTGGCTGTTTGGCAATATGACAATGAACTAGTTCCAGAATATCCGTTGTTTTAAACGGCAGATGTCCGGTTAGCAGTTCGTAGAACGTCACACCAAGGGAGTAGAAATCGGTGCGGTAATCGAGCAAACGGTTCATTCGTCCTGTTTGCTCTGGAGATAAATATGCAAGTGTTCCTTCTAACACATGAGGACTTTTAAAACTCGGATTCGTGCGGTTGAATTGGGTGGCAATCCCAAAGTCAATTATTTTAACAACGCCAGTATCAAGATTGAGAACAATGTTTCCAGGATTGATATCCTTATGAATGATATTGGCTGCATGGATTCTGCCTAGAATATCGCAAATAGCGATCGCCAGACCTAGAAAAGTGGATAAAGGCATGGGGCAGAAGATATCTGGACGCTTGTAGATCAATTGCTCTAAGGATTCTCCCCCAAAATCTTCTAAGAGAATCACCAAAGTGCGTTGATAGTCCTGCTGGCTGTATGCTTTGATAACTCCTTCCAAGTTAAGGAAACGGATAATTTTATATTCCTGTCTGTAGCGGGTTAGTTCTTGAGGTGATGGATAATCTTGCTTGAGTAGCTTTACAACTACCGCTAAATTATCTTGGTTTTTGATCCCCTGGTACACCAAAGATGCTGAACTCTCATATATTTTGCTTTGGATAGTAACTCCAGGCAGGGCAATCATATAATTTTTTTCCGGTGAGCATCATCAGCCGTATCACCTAATTATTCCACATTACGCAAGTGCGATCGTAAAGGCAGACTTTTAAACACGAGTATCAAAAGTTTTCCAGATGTTTTATTGTTCCTTAATTTGCCCTGACTCAGATTATCTGCCGAAATCAGCTTCTATTCTACCTTTCAAGCACCTATGTTTTGTATGAGCTTAAGAGTTATTGCCGTTAAGCGTGCCGAAAGTGTTTTAGCAGACCAATACCGCAACACAAGCCCACCAAGCATTATCAGCAACCCTAACCACCTCAAATATCCGCTATTCCAATCTCCAAGTTGATTAGCATTAAGCATTGGAGCAAACCTGACTTTTCACGGGATGTGGAAAGTCAGGATCATGCCGCGCCTAACACAATTATTTCGCAAATGGCTGTATCCCATTCCATTAAACGCTGCCTCATGTGTGAGGTAAATTATTTGCAGTAGTAATGGCTGTTATTAACAGATCGAAATTCCAGCGATGCTTGCTGCGGGCTACACCTACGCTATACCGAATCCCATTAATAAACAAAGCTGGGGTAGCTGTTACTCCGCTGTGGGTGCCACTTTCGATATCTTGATTGATACGCTCAAGATGCAAATGCTTACACATATCTTGCAGAAATTGGGAGATATCAAGTCCTAAATCATTGGCATACTCTACTAAATAACCATCTGCTAACTGTTGTTGATGAATAAACAAAATGTCATGTATTTGCCAAAACTGACCTTGAACAGCAGCCGCTTCTGCCGCTTCTGCCGCACGTAGAGCTTGAGAATGAATTTGTATCTGCGGAAAATGGCGGAAAATACAGCACAAATAATCCTCTCCCAAAGAAATACTCAGTTGTCGTCCAATGACTTTCAGCAACCGATAAACATCCGCACTTTCTTGACATTGATAATCTCCATACATCACCAGTACCACAGCGGCACTTAACATCCCCTGTTTATGATCCTGGGTTGAAGGTGGGACAAATAATAAACGGTGTTTACGGTCATTGTTCACTGGAACCTCCCAGGGGAAGTATGCTTACCGCAAGTGATACCAATTGCCTAAAATTTGACAACAGATTCAAATCCCAAAACCTAGATTCTGTAGAAGTTTCTTAATTTTGAATTTTGAATTGGTATGATGCCTACGGTGGGCTACGCCTACATCCCTCTCTGTGCTATCTGTGTACAGCAAACTTGAATCTTGCAACCCGATTGCTATCTGTGTTTGCATGAATTTAATATATGCAATCGGCTGGGGTTTGTCGTCCACTCACAGTTGGTACTTTTATTTAGTCGAGTGGACGATCACTTAACCCATCTCACAATGGAAGACTAACTCCAACTAAAGTTGGAATTCAACAAAATGCCTCAATTTAATCTTCAATCATCTGGGGGATTTTTAGGCAGAATAGCCGGATAAGGCTAAATCGTGGTCGGTACTAGTGGATACTGGCAGCCATGCTTCAATTTCCTTTGCCATTTTCGCGGCATTGTTCCGGTAAGAGGCGATCGCATCCTTTCCGAGGGGCAAATGAAGCGGCGAATTTTTTGCATTAGCTAGTTGAATAATCACCTGGGCAAGCTTTTTCGGATCGCCGGGCTGATGCCCGTGGAGAGCATCGACACGCCTACGCATCAGTCCTACCGTTTCCTGGTAATCGGCGATGATGGTTTCGGCGGCCGTATATGATTCAGTGCTTAAGAAGTCGGTCGTAAAAAGACCAGGAGCCACTACCGTAACGTGGATTCCTAAAGGTGCCAGTTCGATTGCTAGCCCTTTGGAGAGGCCTTCGACAGCAAATTTGGTAGACCCGTATAATCCCCAACCCGGAATAGCATCGTAGCCGAACAGAGATGAGATATTGATGACCCGCCCGGACTTTTGCTGGCGCAGGTAGGGTAACACTGCACGAGTCACGTTCAGTAAGCCAAATACGTTGGTATCATACTGTTTGCGGACTTCGGCATCCGAGGCTTCTTCAATGGCGGTAAGCATTCCAAACCCAGCATTATTGACTAAAACATCGAGCCGACCGAAACGGGCAACGCCTTGCTTTACAGCTGCTTGTACTTGGTCTTCCTCTGTGACATCCATCTGCACAATGCACATATCTGGGTGGTTGTGCAAGGCTACGGCTAGTTGTTCAGGCTGACTGCGAACCGTCGCCACCACTTGATCGCCCGATGCCAGAGCTGCTTTGGCAATTTCCAACCCGAACCCTTTGGAAGCTCCGGTAACAAACCATACTTTTTGCATTTTCGTCTCCTGTGTTGGTTTTAGGTGTTATCTGGTGTACTGGCTTTAGCAAGAAAGGCAGAGGGCAGGAGGCAGAAGGCAGAAGGGAATTCTGATTCCTGCCCTCTGCCTTCTTCACAACACTCAAGCTCTTTGAGTGACAACGCACTTTAATCATTTGCAGCCTCTTTAGCTGGCGGACAGGGGCGCTCCGACGATCCAAGTGTCGTGCTGAGATGCCAGATCCGTCCAACCTTCGGGCGGTGTTTGACCTATTTGGGGAAAAAATTCGTCAATATCGCCGGGTACGAAGGTAAAGAGCAACCGAGCATATCCCGGCCCGAGGTTCACCCATCCATGCACGCTGTTACGGGGCACAACAACCGATGTTCCAGTCCCGACCTCGAACTCTTCGCCCGCGCAGTGAAAGCGAAATCTGCCTTCAAGTACTTCAAATATCTCCTCTCTTTGTTCGTGATAGTGGAGTGGCGGGCCTACGAACGGCGGGACACGCGCTTCGATGATGGTGAAAGCCCCGCCGACATCTCTGCTGTGTACGCGGATAGTCATTTGCTCACCAGGCATTGTATCGAACCAATTGAGGTCTTCGCCCCGGCTGACAATTGCAACTTTGTTTTTACTCAATTCGGTACTCATCGTTTTACCTCCTATAACTATGGGATTGAGGATCAAAGCACTTCATTACTTGCAGCGATAATAGCTGCCATCAACTCTGTTTATAATCCTGAGTTGAAGGTGGAACAAATAATCAACGGTGTTTACGGTCATTGTTTACTGTTACCTCCGAGAGGAAGTATGTTTACCGCAAGTGATATCTGCGGTGGACTATGCCTACATTCCTCTCTGTCCTATCTGTATTCAGCAAACTTGAATCTTGCAACTGGATTGCTATCTGTGTTTGCATGAATTTAATATATGCAATTGACTCTGGTTTGTCGTCCACTCACAGTTGGCACTTTTATTTAGTCGAGTGGACGATCGCTTAACCCATCTCACAATGGAAGACTAACTCCAACTAAAGTTGGAATCGAAAGTTAACCGAAAGCACAGCCTACAAACTAACAATCCCGCGTTTGACCGCAATAATCACGGCTTGAGTGCGATCGCTCACGCCTAATTTACTGAGAATGCGATTGACATGAGATTTAACTGTACTTTCTCCAATAGTTAGAGCAGTTGCAATTTCTAAATTACTCATACCCTGTGCCATTAAACGGAGTACATCTAGCTCTCGTTCGCTCAGTTCTGGGTTACTCATGCGCTGCACCAGCTTTGCCCCCACTTCCGGCGGAATGTACTGCTGACCGCGATTAACCATGCGAATGGCATTAAGAAGTTCGTTGGGTTTTGCATCCTTGAGCAGATAGCCTTTCGCACCTGCCTGTAATCCGCGATAGATATCTTCATCGCCATCATAAGTAGTTAGCACCACAATTCGGGCAGGTTTAAATTGGGCACAAATTGCAGTAATGGCTTCAACTCCTCCCATCTGCGGCATTCGCAAATCCATCAGTGTGATATCTGGTTGATGTTCGCGAAAGCAAGCGATCGCCTGTTGTCCATCTTCTGCTTGAGCAATTACCGTCATTTCTGGATCGCGGTTAATGATGGTTGCCAATCCTTGTCTGACAATGGAGTGATCGTCAACAATTAAAACGCGAATTGTATTGGATTGGCCGATCATGGTTCTTACCTTCGATTAACAATGACAATAATTTCTGTTCCTTGCCCTAGTTGGCTCTCAATTCTCAATTGCGCTCCAATTCGCTCTGCCCGTTCGCTCATTCCCAACAATCCGAATCCGCCAACAGAAGGAATGCTACCTACGCCAAAGCCTTGTCCATTGTCTTTTATGCACAAACTACATTGTGCATCTGCATACACTAACTCAAGGCGAATTTCGTCAGCTTTTGCATATTTAATTGCATTTGTCAATGCTTCTTGCCCAATTCGTAGTAAGTTATTCTCCACTTCGGCGGGTAAAGGATAGGCTGTACCCTGAATTTCGTAAATCAAATCAGTATCATCGGTAGCAGATCTCATTTGCGTCACAAGGCGATTGAGGGCGCTAGATAAATCGCCTTCCTCTAACAACTGAGGGCGGAGTGCTGTAACTGAGCGACGAGCTTCACTCAGCCCGATTCTTGCTAATTCATCGATCATGTCCAGATGTGCCTGCGTTGCTTCTAAATCATCCGTTAGCACTTGGGTTGCTGCACCAACTTGAACCAAAATACCTGTAAACGCTTGAGCCAGCGTATCATGAATTTCGCGTGCCATGCGGTTGCGTTCTTCTAAAATCGAGGCTTCTTCGGCACGTTTGAGTTCACGTAGTGCAGCGTTTCGCTGTTCGCTGATGTCTGTGTGTAGAGAATAAAATCCTACAACTTGGGCATTGCCATCGAAATGGGGTATCAAGGTAGAAGTGATATACTTTTTACCGGATGGCAAGGGCATTTCTAGTTCCAGGGTTGCAGTTTGTCCTGCTAACGCTTGATTGATATACGGTTCAACAATTTGATAAGTCATGTCTCCCACGAGTTCACGAACTGACTTGCCCAAAATCTCTTCTCGACTACAGTCAAGCCACACCTCATAGGTGCGGTTGATAAATCGATGACGTTGATTGGCATCCAAATAACTGATACAAGCGGGGAGAGCGTCTGTGATCAGTCGTAATTCCTGTTCTCGTAAGCGAAGCTCGTCGTAGACATCGCGCAATTCGGCTTCGCTTTTCTGTAAAGCTGCCGTTCGTTCTGCAACCTGTTGCTCTAAGGTTCGGTTGTAATTGGCTAATAGGTGTTCTGCTTGTTTTCGCTCAGTAATATCTTGAAAGGCGGCGATCGCGTAAGTCACATTGCCCTGTTCGTCAAATATTGGAGTTCCCCATGCCTCAATGGGAATTGTGGCGTTGTTGTGGTGAATTTCTATATCATCAACTCTAGTACATTCGCCCCTTAACGCGCGGATAAGTGGCATTCTCTCAGTTGGATATTTTTGATCTGTTCCAGCCAGATAAGTTTGATAAACCTCTGCAAGTTGATTGAGTGTCAGAGAAGGATCGATATCTTTAGCCAATAGCTGAGTTGCTTGCTGGTTGAAGTAATAAGGGCAACCCGATGTATCTACAACTGCAACACCGACTGGAATTGCTTCTAGAAATTGAGTCATCTTACTTTCGCTCTCACGCAGCTTTGAGTAGAGCCTAGCATTTTCGATAGCAATGGCTGCTTGGGTTGATAGTAGATGTAAGACTTGCGAACGAGTCGGTGTAAATGCTCCAGTTGCTAATTGATTTTCTAAATACAATACACCGACAAGTTTATTTTGATTTAATAGCGGTAAACACAAAAGTGATTGAGTTTGGTTCTGCTGAATATATGGCTCGTTGGTGAAATTACCTTCACGAGTTGCATCATTTAAAATGATAGATTCATGAGTCCGAATCACATACTGGATAATTGATTCCGGCAGGTAATTTTTAGTTGGGAGCGATTGCAGCACTTGCGTAGCACAAACACTTTCAGCATCCGCTAGTTCACAAGAAGCTTCAATCAGCCATTCTCCGGAGTTTTCCAAAATCAAAAACCCTGTTTGTGCGCCAGCATTCTCAATTAAAATCTGCATTAAGGAACGGAGCAGGCGTTCGAGTTCAATTTCACTCGAAATCGCTTGTGACGCTTTCATCACCGTTGCTAAATCGAGAGCAACATCTGAGCGATTAGAGGTGTTTCCTGAAGTAGTGCGGATTGACGTACCAGCTCTAACTGACGGCTGAGGAAATAGCTGTGGATACCGAGTTTCTAAATCGTTTACTTTTGCAGTGGCTCCCCATCGCTCATAACAGTAGTGAGCCTCTTTCATGTAGGTTTGGGCAATCTTTGATCTACCACGTTCTAGATAAAACTTAGCGGCTAACTCATAGGCTAATGCCTCTTCTTGGATAAATTCGTTTTCAGAAGCAGCAGATATGGCTTGTTCATAAAACTCCTCAGCTTCAAGAACTTGCCCTAAAACTCGCGCTTTTTCTGCTTCGACTAGATAAAATTTGTGTAAATAATTCATTGGGGCATGATCCGCCCACTTTTGCATCTTTTCTTGGTTGATATTAACGCGATTTAGCCAAGTTTCTTTTTGCGATTCCGCAGCATGAGTCAATCCACTCAAATGTGCCAGAGAATCATAGAAATGGAATAGAGGTACAGCTATTAATGCTGTTACCCCATCTAAATACTGTTCTGCCTTAATTGCATTCTGTACAGCTTGATGGTACTCACCAAATAGATAGCATAATATAAGTTTATTCAAATACAAGTAGTGAATTTCCGGTCTATCATTGGCTTGAATAGCAGATGGGAGCGATCGCTCTTCATTGTATGCACAACCAATTAAACGACTGGGATTTTCAGAACTATCTAGCAAGTTAAGGACTGTTTGCCACAATATTGCAGTCCAATTCAAGGGATTTTCTCGTCTGATTTGGCTGATAGCCTGACTGTAGGTTGTTATTTTGTGTTCCAGTTCTGTAAGTTCCTGACCTACAAAATATGAGTGGCAACACACGTTATATGCAGCATAACCAGCAAATTCAAAGTCTCCAGTTTCCACACCGTTTTGATAAGCATCAATCAGAATTGGTAGTGTTTCTTTAATATGTTCTTTCCAGTGGATTACATGAGTACCTAATACTTCCAATGCCTGAGTATTCTCTTTCTTGGCATTTAACTTTTCCATCAAACTCAAACTCAATTTTCCGAATTGATAGCCAAGTTCAATGTCTTGAACTACTCCACACAAAATTAGTCCGTAAGCAGCATAGCTAAGTGGCGAACAGGTAGCATTACCATATTTGATTGATAAATTTACCATTTTGCATACAATTAACGCCATCAAATTTGGTGACACCATAAAAGCAGCAGCAACAACACTCGATAAGATAGATATTGCTGCCAGTGGTTCTGGTGCTGTCATTTTCGGCAAACTAATAAAGTCTTTGATTTCCCGGTCAGCTAATAATGAAGCAGTTTCTTCTAATCCTCTTTGAACATCCAACTGACTGGGAGTTTCGACTATGTTTACTCCCAATAACCCCAGTACTTCCAGTCCAATTTTAAGTGCTTCTTGAGGATTGCCCTGTGACAAACAAGCTTGAATTTTGCTATCGTAAACTTTCACTTTGTCAATCACTGTCTTAGCACAGTTTAGTACCACTCCCACTAATTGCTCTATCTCGCCGAAGTGACCACTGAGGTACGCCGCTGTTGCTGCTTCTGAGTACAAAGCTAGAGTTAGGTTATACTCTTTCTCCCAACTCTCTGCACTCAGAAATTTCAGTCCCATATTGAAATAATTGAGAGCAGCTTCGTAGGCTGTTGCTGCCTTTGCTTTTTGACCTGCGCTTAAATTTAAGCTAGCAATTTTATTGCGTTCGGGTTGATCTGTAACCAGCTCAATTCCTTGATTCAAATTATCAACAATTTCAAACAGCCTATCTGTTATCTGCTCTAGGGAATTATTTTCCAGCAGCTGACGACCTATTTGTAAATGAACAACTTGTTTGTGCGCCTCATCAATTAAAGCGTATGCTGCTTGCTGAACGCGATCGTGCAAGAACTTATATTTTTGAACTAACAAGTTCTCATCTAATTCAGAAAGAGGTTGAATTAATCCAGCTTGGATTGCTACTAGTAAATCTTGGAAAACTATTTTAGATGATTTCTCACAAATAATCGATAACGTATCTAAATCAAATTCAGCACCAACGCAAGCTGCTAACTGGAGAATGTGGCGTGTATCATCTGGTAGTTTTTCTAACTTATTCAACAGCAACTCTACAACATTATCGGTAATGTTTTGAGCTTGAATCTGAGCAATATCCCACTGCCAACATAAGTTTTTCGCATCAAAGGTTAGCAGATTTTCGCTATACAGCATTTGCAAAAATTCACCGACAAAAAAAGGATTGCCTTCGGTTTTACACAGCACTAACTGAGCTAAGGCAGTAACATTGTCTGTATTTTGATGCAGCGTTTCGGCAATCAACTGGTTCAACGGCTCCAGCGTTAAGGGTGTCAGAATTATCTCCCCAATCACTGCGCCTTGTTTTCGCAATTGCTCCAAAGTTAATATCAGTGGATGGGTTGGATTTACTTCATTGTTTCGATAAGCTCCAATTAAAAACAGAAATTGGGTTTGCTCATCCAGCAACAACAACTCAATTAACTTCAGTGTTGCTGAGTCTATCCATTGCAAATCATCTAAAAAAATTACAAGCGGGTGTTCCTTTGAACAAAACACCCGCACAAACTTTTGAAAAATGCGATTAAAGCGGTTTTGAGCTTCAATTGCTCCAACTTTTGGTACGGGCGGCTGCTTGCCAATAATCAGTTCAACTTCTGGAATGATATCAATAATGATTTGTCCATTGCTTCCCAAAGCGGTCAATAGTTGCGATCGCCACTGTTGAAGTTGCTCATCCGGTTCACCCAGCAGTTGTTGCACCAATTTTTGCAGAGCATCTGCGATCGCACTGTAGGGAATATTACGCTGAAATTGATCGAATTTACCCCAGATAAAATAGCCGCGCTTTGCGGTGATTGGTTTATAAAGTTCCTGCACTAATGCTGATTTCCCAATTCCCGCATAGCCAGAAACCAGCATCATTTCGACTTTGAAGGTTTGATTATCTGTTAGTTTCTGTTCTGAAGTTTGTTGTACAAGGTTTTCTGAAGCAACGCGACTGTCCTTCCCTGCGGGAGGCTGCGCCAACGGACACGCTACGCGCTCAAAAGCCGCTAGTAACATTGCAACTTCCTGATCCCGTCCATAAAGTTTTTGGGGAATTTGAAACTGATCCCAAACATCTAATAGACCCAGTTGAATGCTATTAATTTGCCCGATTTTTTTTAATTGGTCAGCACAAATTTCTAAATCTGCTTTGATACCCCAAGCACTCTGATAGCGATCCTCCGCATTCTTTGCCATTAGTTTCAAAACGATATCTGAAACTGCTTTGGGAATCGTTGCCTTCAGTTCGTGAGGCGGAACAGGTGATTTGGCAAGATGACAATGGACAAGTTCAAGAATGTCTGTTGTGACAAACGGTAACTGTCCAGTGAGCAGTTCGTAGAAGGTTACACCAAGGGAGTAAAAATCAGTACGATAATCAAGCAAACGGTTCATGCGTCCGGTTTGCTCTGGAGATAGATATGCAAGAGTGCCTTCTAGAACATGAGGGTTTTTGAAGGTTGGATTGGTGCGGTTAAATCGAGTAGCAATTCCGAAATCAACAAATTTAACGACTCCAGTATCTAGATTGAAGACAATATTGCTAGGGTTGATATCTTTATGAATGACACCAGCAGCGTGAATTCTGCCCAGAATACCTGTGAGTTTAATGGCAAGGGATAGAAAAGCTGATAAGGGCATAGGGCAGAATTCTGAACGCTGCTGTATCCATCGTTCCAGAGACTCTCCACCGAAATCTTCTAAAAGAATAATGAGTGTGCGCTGATATTCCTGCTGACTATATGCCTTGATCGCGCCTTCTAAGTTAAGCGATCGCGTAATTTCATATTCCTGCCTGTAGCGGGTGAGTTCCGATGCCGTAGGATAGTCCTGTTTGAGAACTTTGAGAATAACAGGCGTGCGATCTGATAGCTTGATGCCACGATACACCACAGAATTATTGCTGGAATATATCTGAGCATCAACCGCAACGTCAGGTAGCGCAATCATTCTTATCACCTTGTCAAAGCATAGAAAGAACCGCAAACCCAAATAGAATTAATGCTTATTATTCAAGTTCTACTTTGAGAAGTCAATTTACCTATTATGTATTGTTATGGCTTCCGCAGGGTATCAAAAATCGGATAAATTATCCAATTTTGTAGACTGGGTGGGTTAAAAACCCCGTTTTTGCCTATGGGCGGGCTTTTTGTCCTACCCCACAATTAATAGTAATGACATACTTTATAGATTTTCCCACTCACCTACTTCATTGTTTCGGCTCACAATGCCATTGTTTTGGCTCACAATGCCATTGTTTCGGCTTACAATGCCATTGTTTCGGCTCACAATGCCATTGTTTCGGCTCACAATGCCATTGTTTCGACTTACAATGCCATTGTTTCGACTTACAATGCCATTGTTCCGGCTTACAATGCGATTGTTCCGGCTTACAATGCGATTGTTCCGGCTTACAATGCCTAGCCCACGTTTCTTGAACCTTGTTTTATCTCAAAATCTCACTTACTGTTAGTTTTATTGTTCTAATGGGCACATTAAAACTATCCCTTACACCACTATGCATATATGCCTGCCCAAGATCAAACACGCCGTTTGCCCTCTGATTCAATTAGTCAAGATATAACCTCATTACACGGTTTGCAAACCGTCAGCACATACAACACAACCCGTACTGATGCCTCTGTTGAAAACTTACAGCAAGCTTATCAGGCTATGTTGGCGCAGCAACAAGCCGAAACCGAGAAATTAACTTTATACCGTGCTGCTGCCGATGCTGCGCGATTAGCAGAATGGGAATTTCACAATGCTGTATTAGCCATGAAAGAAGTAATACGCGGACAATATGGCTCAGATAGCGATCAAGCCCAAGCGGTTGGACTAAAGAAAAAATCAGATCGCAAGCGTCCCAGTCGTAAAAAGTCAGTTGCGATCGCGTAACCGCTTGCCCGAAGCGATGGTCTCCGACCGACCGGAGGTCATCGCAATTTAATCAACAAATAAAACAGACGCGGTAAATCTATCTACAGTCCTAGTTCACTGCGTCTTTTTGGTAACAACAAACTCTACAAGTAGTCTGTCAAGGCAACAATGCTCGGTGAGACACTTCTTAAATATCTCTTCTTTTCTCTGACTCTGTGCCCTCTGCGCCTCTGTGGTTCGTTCTTTACCCTTCAAACTTCGCGGGAGTACTAGGCGCTGCACGAACCCAATAGCAAACTTCTTGTCTGCTCCCCTCCCCCTTCAGCTAGATATCGCCAATGCAGTTGATCAAACCCTCCTGCGTTGCCCCTTGAGAAATTTTAATTTCCCTCGTTATCATTAAAGTTAGTAAGCATTATGAGTGTAAACCGGAATATTGACTAAAAGGTAAACTTAATTATTATCTCTACAACCAAAATACTATTTTGGTTATTAACGCTAAACAAACTAACCTCGCTAAAAGTTTTACATAACTGGCTGTAAAACTGATTGGCCTCAGTGATAAGCCGGGTTTAAACTCAGCTTCACGAACCTCTGTGCTATGTACAGCAACTACCGGGGACATTCAGCAGTTAAATAATGACGTACTCCAAGCTAATCAGATTACCTAAGATTTGTTGCTATCACGAGTACCAGAAAACCTAAAAGCAGTTAAAATCAACTTTCTGCTTTGAGAAAACCTTCTTTAAACACCAAAACCCAGGAAATTCTTTAGAGATAAGGCTATGGCAACCGAACAGTTAACTAGAGACAGCGACAATCTAGATTTAAATCAGCTACTAAGAACGCTGAATGCTGTTAAACAGGGTGACTTCTCTGCTCGGATGCCCATAGACCATACTGGTGTAGCGGGTAAAATAGCTGATACGCTCAATGATATTATTCACCAGAATGAGCGGATGGCAGCAGAACTACAACGGATTGGTAACGTTGTCGGCAAAGAAGGCAAAATTGCTGAACGCGCCTCTCTCGGAGATGTTCATGGTTCTTGGTCACATTGCGTTAATTCTGTCAATACTCTCATTACAGATTTAGTTCAACCAACAGCTGAAACTACTCGGGTAATTCGGTCAGTCGCCAATGGTGACTTATCGCAAACGATCGCAACAGAAATTGATGGCAGACCCCTCCAAGGTGAGTTTCTGCAAACTGCTAATATTGTCAACACGATGGTAGATCGGCTCGGTTCCTTTGCATCGGAAGTAACGCGGGTGGCGCGTGAGGTGGGAACCGAAGGGAAGTTGGGCGTTCAAGCCGAAGTGCAAGGTGTTGCTGGCACTTGGAAAGATTTGACTGATAACGTTAACTTGATGGCGGGAAATCTCACCGGACAAGTTCGCAACATTGCCGAAGTTGCAACTGCGATCGCAAATGGTGACTTATCCAAAAAAATCACTGTTGATGTCAAAGGCGAAATTCTGGAGTTGAAAAACACCGTCAACACGATGGTGGATCAGCTTAATTCCTTTGCATCGGAAGTAACGCGAGTGGCGCGTGAGGTGGGAACTGAAGGTAAATTGGGCGTGCAAGCCGAAGTTAAGGGTGTAGCAGGTACTTGGAAAGATTTAACCGACAACGTTAACTTGATGGCAGGGAATTTGACAGCCCAAGTCCGTAACATTGCAGAAGTGACCACGGCGGTAGCGAATGGCGACCTTTCCAAGAAAATTACTGTTGATGTCAAAGGCGAAATTTTAGAGTTGAAAAACACCGTCAACATCATGGTGGATCAACTTAATTCCTTTGCATCGGAAGTCACAAGAGTTGCCCGTGAAGTGGGTGCAGAAGGTAAATTAGGCGGTCAAGCAGAAGTTCGCGGGGTAGCGGGTACGTGGAAAGACCTTACCGACAGCGTAAACTTTATGGCGGGAAGCTTGACGGCACAGGTGCGGAATATTGCCGAAGTAACTACGGCGGTTGCAAATGGCGACTTATCGAAGAAAATCACTGTGGATGTGAAAGGCGAAATTCTGGAGTTGAAAAACACCATCAACACGATGGTGGATCAACTGAATTCCTTTGCATCGGAAGTAACGCGGGTTGCGCGTGAGGTGGGAACTGAAGGGAAGTTGGGCGTACAAGCAGAAGTCCGGGGAGTAGCAGGGACTTGGAAAGATTTAACTGACAACGTTAACTTAATGGCGGGTAATCTCACCGGACAGGTGCGAAATATTGCCGAAGTTGCAACTGCGATCGCAAATGGCGATCTATCTAAAAAAATCACCGTCGATGTTAGAGGTGAAATTTTTGAACTCAAGAATACCATCAATATCATGGTGGATCAACTTAGTTCTTTTGCATCGGAAGTAACAAGGGTTGCCCGTGAGGTAGGCAGTGAAGGTAAATTAGGTGTGCAAGCCGATGTGCGCGGTGTCGCTGGCACTTGGAAAGATTTAACCGACAGCGTGAACTTCATGGCGGGAAGTTTAACGGCACAGGTGCGAAATATCGCGGAAGTAACTACGGCGGTTGCAACAGGCGACTTATCCAAGAAAATCACTGTCGATGTCAAAGGTGAAATTCTGGAGTTGAAAAATACCATCAACACAATGGTAGATCAACTTAACTCCTTTGCATCAGAAGTCACCAGGGTTGCCCGTGAAGTAGGCAGTGAAGGTAAACTGGGCGTGCAAGCAGAAGTTAAAGGAGTTGCTGGCACTTGGAAAGATTTAACTGACAGCGTGAATTTCATGGCGGGAAGCTTAACGGCACAGGTGCGGAATATTGCCGAAGTGACTACCGCCGTTGCAACAGGCGACCTTTCTAAGAAAATCACCGTCGATGTCAAAGGTGAAATTCTGGAGTTGAAAAATACCATTAATACAATGGTGGATCAACTCAGTTCCTTTGCCAGTGAAGTAACGCGGGTAGCGCGTGAGGTGGGAACTGAAGGTAAATTGGGTGTACAAGCAGAAGTCAAAGACGTTGCGGGTACTTGGAAAGATTTAACCGACAGCGTGAACTTCATGGCGGGAAG
Organism: Nostoc sp. NZL; assembly: GCF_015714705.1. Taxonomy (NCBI): domain Bacteria; kingdom Bacillati; phylum Cyanobacteriota; class Cyanophyceae; order Nostocales; family Nostocaceae; genus Nostoc; species Nostoc sp. NZL. Next base: position 54,521 of record NZ_WBKL01000198.1, read on the forward strand.
CTTAACAGCACAGGTGCGGAACATTGCCGAAGTTACAACTGCGATCGCTAATGGTGACTTATCTAAGAAAATTACTGTTGCTGTCAAAGGCGAAATTCTGGAACTCAAGAATACCATCAATATAATGGTGGATCAACTCAACTCCTTTGCATCGGAAGTGACGCGGGTTGCCCGTGAGGTAGGAAGCGAGGGTAAACTGGGTGTACAAGCAGATGTGCGCGGTGTGGCTGGCACTTGGAAAGATTTAACCGACAGCGTGAACTTCATGGCAGGAAGCTTAACGGCACAGGTGCGAAACATTGCCGCCGTCACCACAGCCGTAGCTAATGGCGACTTATCTAAGAAAATCTCCGTTGATGTTAAAGGTGAAATTTTAGAGTTGAAAAACACCGTCAACACAATGGTGGATCAACTCAACTCCTTTGCAAGTGAAGTGACGCGGGTGGCGCGGGAGGTGGGAACAGAAGGGAAGTTGGGCGTACAAGCGGAAGTTAAAGGTGTAGCCGGAACTTGGAAAGACTTAACCGACAGCGTAAACTTCATGGCGGGAAGTTTGACGGCGCAAGTGCGAAACATTGCCGAAGTGACGACAGCCGTCGCAAACGGCGACCTTTCCAAGAAAATCACCGTTGATGTTAAAGGTGAAATTCAGGAACTTAAAAACACCATCAACACAATGGTGGATCAGCTAAATTCCTTTGCATCGGAAGTTACAAGGGTTGCCCGTGAAGTGGGAACGGAAGGAAAATTAGGCGTGCAAGCTTACGTCAGAGGAGTAGCAGGCACTTGGAAAGATTTGACGGACAACGTTAACTCAATGGCGGGGAACCTCACCGGACAAGTTCGCAACATCGCGGAAGTTACCAAGGCGGTAGCTAATGGCGACTTATCGAAGAAAATTACCGTCGATGCCAGAGGCGAAATTTTGGACTTGAAGAACACCACCAACACAATGGTGGATCAACTCAGTTCCTTTGCAAGTGAAGTAACGCGGGTGGCGCGGGAAGTGGGAACTGAAGGAAAGTTAGGCGGACAAGCGCAAGTCCAAGGTGTTGCAGGGACTTGGAAAGATTTAACAGATAACGTTAACTCGATGGCGGGGAACTTAACGGCACAAGTGCGCGGTATCGCCAGAGTTGTAACGGCAGTTGCTAACGGTGACTTGAAACGGAAACTAATGCTAGATGCTAAGGGAGAAATTGAAACCTTGGCAGAAACAATCAACGAGATGATTGATACCCTAGCGACGTTTGCCAATCAGGTAACCACAGTAGCGCGGGAAGTGGGAATTGAAGGGAAGTTAGGCGGACAAGCTAGAGTCCCTGGGGCGGCTGGAACTTGGAAAGATTTGACGGATAATGTGAACGAACTCGCTGCTACACTGACAACTCAGTTGCGAGCGATCGCAGAAGTTGCTACAGCTGTAACTAAGGGCGATTTAACTCGTTCAATTGCCGTCGAAGCACTAGGCGAAGTTGCAATACTCAAAGACAACATCAACCAGATGATTGCCAATCTGCGGGAGACAACGCAGAAAAATACTGAGCAAGATTGGTTGAAAACTAACCTAGCCAAGTTTACCCGAATGCTGCAAGGGCAGCGAGACTTAGAAACTGTATCTAAACTAATTCTCTCAGAACTAGCACCCTTAGTAGGAGCGCAACACGGCGTATTCTTCCTGATGGACTCAGCAGAAAATACAGCGTATTTGAAACTAATTAGTAGCTACGCTTACCGCGAACGCAGACATCTGGCTAACCGCTTCCACTTGGGTGAAGGTTTGGTGGGACAATGCGCTTTAGAAAAAGAGCGAATTCTATTGACCGACGTACCAAGTGATTATGTCAGAATTACCTCTGGTTTAGGAGAAGCGGCTCCACTTAATGCCGTGGTGTTACCTGTACTCTTTGAAGGACAGGTGACAGCGGTGATTGAATTAGCATCCTTCCGTCGCTTTAGCGAAATTCATCTGACATTCTTCGACCAACTTACCGAAAGTATAGCGATCGTCCTCAACACGATCGCAGCATCCATGCGAACCGAAGAACTCCTCAAGCAGTCGCAATCTTTGGCTGAAGAACTCCAAACCCAGCAAAATGAACTCCGGGAAACCAACAAGCGCTTAGAACAACAAGCCCAATCACTCAAAACCTCAGAAGACTTACTCAAAGGACAACAAGAGGAACTGCAACAAACTAACGCTGAGTTAGAAGAAAAGGCAGAGTTGTTAGCGATGCAAAAGAAAGAAGTCGAGCGCAAAAATCGGGAAATCGAACAAGCAAGAATGTCTTTGGAAGACAAAGCTGAACAACTCGCCCTTTCTTCAAAATATAAGTCTGAGTTTCTCGCCAATATGTCCCATGAACTGCGGACACCGTTGAACAGCTTGTTAATTTTGGCGAAGTTGTTGGCAGATAACATTGATCACAACCTCACTGCCAAGCAAGTCGAATACAGCCAGACAATTTACTCAGCAGGTACTGATTTGTTGGCGTTAATTAATGACATTCTGGATCTCGCTAAAATTGAATCTGGAACTATGTCGATTGACATGACCCAAATGCCATTATCAGAGTTGGGCGACCAGATTGAGCGTACCTTCCGGCAAATAGCTCAGAACAAAGGACTTGCCTTCGCAATTGAATTTACTCCCGAATTGCCAAACAGCATCTATACAGATGTCAAACGCTTACAACAGGTGTTGAAAAATCTGCTCTCCAACGCTTTTAAATTTACAGAGCAAGGGGAAGTCCGCTTGCGGATTGCGCTAGCGAAGCAAGGATGGAGCAATGACCAGGAAACTTTGAATCGCGCCCAAAATGTCATCGCCTTCTCAGTCAGCGATACAGGCATTGGCATTGCCCCCGACAAGCAAAAAGTTATTTTTGAGGCATTTCAGCAAGCCGATGGCTCTACCAGTCGGAGATACGGTGGTACTGGATTGGGCTTATCAATTAGCCGCGAAATCGCTCGTCTCTTTGGTGGCGAAATTAAACTGGTCAGTCAACCAGGTCAAGGTAGCACCTTTACGTTCTTTTTCCCACAATTGATTCCTGACTCTACATCGACACTCCCCACTCCTAGTTCAGCACAGCCGCGATTAATTGCGTCTGTACCTACTTCCCACTCCCCACTCCTAAATGACGATCGCGCTGCTATTGAAAGAGGCGATCGCGTGTTACTAATTGTCGAGGATGACATTAATTTTGCGCGTATCCTTTTAGATATGGCGCAACAGCAAGGATTCAAGGTGATCACAGCCCAAACAGGCAGTACAGGTTTGATGTTAGCGCAGCAATTCCAGCCTTCAGCCGTTCTGCTAGATATCAGGTTGCCAGAAATGGATGGTTGGACGGTGTTGGATCGTCTGAAACATGACCCAAATACCCGTCACATTCCTGTACATATTATGACAGTTGAGGAAGGGAGACAACGCGGTTTGCAACTAGGTGCGATCGCATATCTGCAAAAGCCCTTAACCAGTGAAACAATATCGGAGGCGTTGGCCAAAATTAAAGGTTTTGTTGAGCGCCAGGTGAAAAACTTGTTAGTAGTCGAAGACGACGACACTCAACGGCTTAGTATTGTCGAGTTGATTGGCAACAGCGATGTTGCTACTACTGCTGTAGGCACAGGTACAGCTGCTCTAGAAGCCATCCGCTCACAGCATTTTGATTGCCTCGTTCTCGATTTAGGGCTACCCGACATGACCGGGTTTGAACTGATCGAGCAGATAAAGCTTCTACCTCACGGCAGAAATTTACCAATCATTGTCTACACAGGTAGAGAAATTAGCAAAGCTCAAGAAACGGAACTCAGACGGATTGCTGAAACAATCATCATTAAAGATGTGCGATCACCCGAACGTCTCCTTGATGAAACAGCATTATTTCTACACCGAGTCCAAGCAAATTTACCTGCACCCAAACGACAAATACTTGAACAACTGCATTCCATAGACTACTTACTGTCTGGCAAAAAAGCGCTAATTGTAGACGACGATGTGCGTAATATTTTCGCACTCACAAGTATGCTGGAGCGTTATCAAATACAAGTGTTATATGCTGAAAACGGCAGGGAGGGGATTACCCTGTTGGAAACTACACCAGATATTGATGTCGTTTTGATGGACGTAATGATGCCAGAAATGGATGGTTACGAAACAACACGCCAGATTCGCCAAAACGAGCAATTTAAATCTTTGCCGATTATTGCGCTGACCGCTAAAGCCATGCAAGGCGATCGCGAGAAGTGCATTGAAGCTGGTGCATCTGATTACATCACCAAACCTGTAGATACCGAACAACTGCTGTCACTCTTGCGTGTTTGGCTATACCGATGAAGGAGGCAGGGAGCAGGGGGCAGGGGGAATAAGAG
>NZ_WBKL01000205.1:0-61405 GCF_015714705.1 Nostoc sp. NZL
GACTTGCTCTAGCATCTTTGTCCTTACTGCTTTTTCTATACTCTCAAAGCTTGTCAACTCTTCTGTTGGCGTATTCCGATAAAGAATTTCTGCTGCTTCCTGCAAACAGGTTTCCAAACGTTTGAAGTCTTCAGGGTTCATAGTAATTGCACTTGCCGCTCTTGTTGCCAGTGTAACTTTTTTCCCAAAATTATACCTGTATTTGCAAAGGTGAGATGCTCCCCTTGTTGATCCCCCTAACTCCCTTAAAAGGGGAGAATCAGAATCAAAGTTACCCGATAAATTGGGTAACTTAGAGGGATATCAAACTTTTGATACCGACAAGAGGACTTTTAAAACTTCCTCTTATTATGAGCCTTTACTAAAATATTGATGATTTTGATATTTTGAATGTTGCGTTATCTATACCTAAAGTAATAAGCATGATCAGTCTTTAGTAGTATTTTTAGCTGTGTATAATTTTCTCCAATAAATCTCCACTATTTACTAATAACTATTAAACTATTAGAAATAATGAATTAAAAAAACAGGGGGCATTACTCATGACTCAGTTAACTAAGTTAGTGTCAGCATCTGTATCTTTACTAACTTTAAATTTAAAAGTACTTGCGGTTGGCGCATTAGATACCTATGCTCAATCTTCTCCTGCAACTACCTTTAGTGATGTTCAAGCTAATTACTGGGCCCAGCCATTTATTCGATGTAGCGATAGCAACCAAAAAAAATATAGTGGTCAACCATCAAAATCCTAAACTTCTTAATCCCAGTAAACCTGCAACTAGAGGAGAGATTACAGCTTTAGTTTATCAAACTTTAGTGTATCAAGGAAAAATAGAACCACTTCCTACTAATTCACCTGATAATCAATATGTTGTTACTACTCCTATCAATAACCAAAATACTCAATGAATGTGAGTGACTTGTCTTTAATTAAAGCTAATATTAGCGGTATTTGGCTTATTTTAGGTTGAAAAACATAGTTATAAACCTCTAAAATCTTAGTCAAAGGTTGTATCTCGTCCTGAAATATACTTTTCTGAAAACTTTAAAAGGTGTCAATTAAATCAAGTAACTAATATCTTTCTAAAGAAAGAAGTAGTAAAAATTTTTATTTTTAAAATTGTAAGCATAGATGTTGGATCAAAAAGAATATGGCTTTATACAAACTGGAAGAGTTTGCTGCCAACTATGGCAATGCAGATTTTGATAACTACGACCTTAAGGATTTTGATGTCTATTCAGACATAGATGACGATAAAGTTGGCAGTGTCAAACACATCTTGGTGGATGATTCGGGTCGCGTGCGGTATTTAGTTGTTGATACAGGTTTTTGGTTCTTTGGTAGACAAGTATTGTTACCAATTGGGCGTTCCCGAATAAGCTATAGCAATCGGCGCGTGTATGCTATCGGGCTGACGAAGCAGCAAGTAGAAAGCTTACCAGATTTTAATAATTTGGAACAGATTGATTACGATTATGAGGAACGGGTACGTGGAGTTTATCGGACTCCAATCAGACAAGCAACTTTAGATACATCAACAGCTGTAGATGCACCACCAATCTCTGGCGATCGTAATGCATACAGGTATGAAGATGAACCAAATCTTTACAATATGAATCAGCAGGATCATCAAAACCTGAAACTATACGAAGAACGTTTAGTTGCCAATAAATCCCGTGTTAAGACAGGAGAAGTATCTATTGGCAAACATGTGGAAACTGAGACGGCAAGGGTTGCGGTACCAGTTGAAAAAGAACGCATAATCATTGAACGTACTACTCCAGAACAGTCTGGTAGAACTGTATCGCCTGCCGAGGCTGACTTCCGCGAAGGAGAAGTTACTCGCATGGATCTTTATGAAGAAACCCCTGATATTCAGAAGGAAGCCGTTTTGCGTGAGGAAGTGAAAATTAAGAAAGTAGTTGAACAGGATACAGTTGAAGCCGAAGGTACTGTTCGTCGTGAGGAATTAGACATTAATAAGAACGATGAGCGATTACGTGACAGAAGAGGCTAAATGGCTTTGAGATAACTCCTAGTGAAATATCCCCGTACTTTAAGAAGCTAAGTGCGGGGCAATTTTTGACATTCAAAGTTAATTTGGAATTGGTTGTGATCACCTATGGTGGGGCGTAGCCCATCGCCATCTGTTAGGAAATGGCAAAATATTAAAATAAATCAATCCTTCAAGAATACCTGCGGCACCAGGGTAGTGAGCTAGAAAGTGCCAAGGGTAATGTGTCTTATAATACCACCACAGAAGTTCGGTCTGGGCATTAGCAACGATAATCCCAGCTGATGGCTGTTGAAATAAACTGATGTCATTTCCAGAACCTCCACAGATAACGGTTGCATCTGATTGCGCTTGCAGCAATTGTTGCAGATATGCAGTTGCTTTACCCTTATTACTGTTCTTTGGTATGATATCAACATCTCGCCCATTGCTGAAAACTACCTGAGTCTGCAATCCAGTAAAAGCTAACAAATCTTCTAAATCATGGATAACCTCAAGCGACGCATCCATATCTAGCCAAAAGCTTAATTTATAGGGAGTTTGTTCACTGTCGGGTTGAGGTATCAGTGCAGAAAAGTAGCTAGCAATTGTCCAAACTGCATCCCAATCCCAATCTTTTGAGATTTGATTTGCCCAATCATTTTCTAAAAGCACACCCTGTTGATAAATCTCAGTGCCTACACTAGCAATCAAATAATCGGGTTTCAAAAGCTGTGCTTGTGTTATCACCCGACGACTAGAAGCATAAGACCGACCAGTAATATAGACTAAGTACATCTGGTTGCGTATAGCTTCTAGCCTTTGGTTTAAAGCGGCAATAGCTCGATTGTTACCAACCAAGGTATTATCTAATTCAATAACTAAAAGTAGTTTCATATTTGCTTGTTTCCACTTGTTAAAAAATTACATAAATTTAAAGATGTGTAGATAACTTATATATTTCAATACGGAAGTATAGCCTTACCTCTGTATTAATAACACTAGCGTTAGCGTTGTATGTACTGTGCTAAAAGTCGTTACACTCTCGGCTTTAACACTAAATGAAATATTGTTTCTAGATATTTTATAAAACGTCAACTAAAATACTCTGTAAATAGACTAATTAAAGCTTTTTGCTCAGGTTCAAAAATTTCAAACACTAACTTAGCGACTATCTCAGCTTTTACTTTGAATTTAACTCGTTGCCCACTTCAAAATACCGTTATAAAATGAGTCAATTAATTTTTCTAGAGCTTTAATTTCACGGGATTTTAAAGCTTTCGATTTTAACAAATTTTGGATTTGCTTTTCCAACTCTGGAGTTAAATTTTTAGTTTGAATAATTTCTTGAACAAACGTATCAAGTGTTAAAGATTGGTAGAGTTCGTGAACTTGAGCCGCAACTCCCTGAGTGCTAAAACGAGACTGAACCCAATTCTGTGCAGCATTGCCATAGCTCTCTTTTAGACCCGGATTTTTTAACAAATTGTGAATAGCGATCGCTAATGCTGTAGAATCACGGGGAGGAACCAAAAGTCCAGTTTCACCATGTACCACCGTATGCTGTAATCCTCCCACATTACTAGCAATTACAGGTGTTCCGGCTGCCATCGCTTCAATCGCAACTAAGCCAAAAGGTTCGTAGTAACTCGGTACAATGCAGATATCCCCTGCGGCGTAGTAAGCAGGTAATAGTGTTTGAGAGATTCGTCCCGTGAAAACTGTAACTGCTTCCAATCCCAGTTCGTTCACCAAAGTTTGAATGCGTTGTTGTTCTTGGAAGTCTGCTCCATCTTCACGGCTGCCACCAACTAGATAGAATTGAAATGTATCAGGCAAACTGGCGCAGGCTTTTACTAAGGTTTCAACTCCCTTGCGAGGGTCAAAGCGTCCTACATATAAGATAATCTGAGAATCTGAAGCAATTCCCAATTGTTGGCGAGCAACTTCTTTACTTATAGAACCAAAGTGTTCAGTATTAATTCCACAGGGAATGACTTTAATACGTCCATGTTGCGAAATTAACTGACGTAAATCTTCTGCTTCTTGGGGGCTGGTGGATATTACACAATCTGCTTGTTCTAAAATTGCCTTCTCTACACAATGGCGAATCGCAGCAATCTGCGGTGGATTTTCCAAATTCCGATATTTAACTGCCCCTATAGAGTGATAGGTATGAACTTGGGGTAGTCCCAATCGAGATTTAAGTTGCAATCCCACCCAAGCAGAAAGCCAATAATTAGTGTGAATCAGTGCATAGCTACGCCCTGTTCGTTCTTGAAAATTCAGCCAAGCTTCTACAAATTCCGGTAGATATTCAAATAAATTATTTCTAGAAATGAATTCTGCTGGGCCAGCATTTAGACGAATTGTGCGACACCCTGGTGCTAATTCCACAATTTCTTCTTGGTTAGGGTATTCGCGTCGGGTAAACATATCAACCTGACAGCCGCGTTTTGCTAATGCTAACCCCAATTCTCGCACGTAGACATTTTGACCACCTGCTCCTTCTTTACCAATTTCAGCTGTAGGGTCGCCATGAACTGAAATTAGTGCATAAATGGGTTGAGAATTTGGCGTTTCTTGAGCAGATTTTTCTGGACATTTAACTAAACTCAAAGAAGCAAGAGTATTCATAATTAAAATTTATTTGTAGATGACAGAAAAATCCACAGCTAGGTTATTTATAGTAACAAAATTTACAAGTTACCTATCATTCAAGGAAACGTGTAAAAACCTTCTAGGAAACATAAACGAATAACTTCGACTTAATTTTTTATTCGTTTGGGAGCATTCTGGAAGAGAATCAATTAATAACCGAAGTGCTTCATTAATTGATATCTGATGCTCTCCTGCATAATTTTTAAGCTTGCGATACTCTTCGTTGGTAATAACAATATTAGAAATATTCACTGAAAAATGAGACATAAAAATCTCCTAAAAGCTTAAATTTACTTTCCAAAAATACTTTTGTTCTGGATATTACACCTTAGAAGTTTAAATATCGGTTAGTAATTGGGTAAAAATCGGTTATTTAAAAATTAGTAAGAAAGAATTCAGGAGTCAGCAATCATAATTCATAATTGAATTCTGATTCAACGCTATTTAATTTCAGAAGAATTTGAGCCAAGATTATTGTAAACTTGTATCTTATTTTGAGATGCTATTTAATAATTAAGGTTTAAAAATAAAATAATTATGTATTTTTTGCTTTATTGACGTAAAAATTAAAATTCTCCAAACCAATAATTAAATTGATTTGGAGAACTCTAGTGTTCTGGTGTAAAAGAATAGGTTAATTACATTAATTTTAGTTTAACAATCAGTTGTAAAGATAAAGGGTAAATATCAGGTAGAAATCGGTTAGTTTTCTAAAGCTGCTTTAAACGATAGCCCAATCCATGAACTGTTTCAATAAAGTCATCAGGCGCACCTGCGTCTTTAAGTTTATACCGTAAACTCTTAATGTGAGACTTAACAGTTTCTTCGCTAGGAGGGTCATCAAGTGACCAAATACGCTCAATAATTCCGGCTCGACTTAGCACCCGCCGACCGCTAGAAACCATTAATTCTAGAAGAGCAAATTCTTTGGGCGTTAGGTGTAAAGGCTGATCAGCATAGGTGACTTCATAAGTGCTGGAATTTAAACGCAAACCACCCCAACCAAGGTCTGGGAAAGATGCTGCGGCACTATTACGGCGTAACAATGCGCGAACACGAGCCATTAACTCTGGCATTTCAAAAGGTTTGACCATGTAATCATCTGCTCCAGCATCCAACCCAGTAATTTTGTCACCAAGGGTATCACGTGCTGTTAACATGAGGACAGGTATTGTGCTATTACGCGATGGGCTACGACCCACCATAGGCGATCGCAAGCGTTGACAAAAACTCACACCATCCAACTTTGGTAAGGTAACATCTAGCACCACTAAATCATATTCCAACACTTTGATGCAATCCCACGCTTGCTCTCCATCCTGGGCTATATCCACCACATATTGACGGTCAGTCAGGGCTTCCATCAGCATCTCTGCTAACTGGACATCATCTTCAACTACCAAAATCCGCATTGTTTTAGAATATTTATCAATTTAAAAACTAGGATGAATCCCAATACCTAACCTTAATACTTCTAATTTGATTTAGGACGAGGAAATTTAGAAGCTGGTTTAAAGTTTTCTACTGGTACACCCTTAAGTGCCTTCTGCATAAAATCACGACAAATAGGAGCCACCATACCTCCGCCTGTTGCGCAGCTAGATAATTGTTGGTTGTTGTCCCTAGTTCTCCAGCTAACATAGAACTTGATAGCATAGTAATTGATAAGAGCGTAGTGCCAGTTATTTGGCCGACTCCTTGTAAAAATCTAAAACTAGGTAAAATCTGAGTTTGTGATTGTTTTTTTTCAAAAGTTTTAAACGAAGACACGGCAATTAGATTTCCTCACTTGTAAATTAAACTAAAATTCATTTTGTAAAGCTAGGCTATTAATTGTTATAGAGTTAAATTGGCAATATTAAGTAGATTTAACACTTTAAATAATTAAATTATGTTTTACTAAAAGTGTTAAAATGCAACCTGAGAAGTTAAACTATTTTATTTACTAAATTTTTATATTTTCTCGATTTTAAACCTTAGATGTCAAAAGATTGGGTAAAAATCGGTTAGAAATCGGTTAGAATTAAAAGACCTTTTGACTAAGTTTCTATTGGAAAAATATTTACCTTGATGTAAAGTTCTGTATAAGATATCGGCTCTAAACCATTAATTAATTTAATTAATTTTTTTATGAAATGGTCACTGGAAAGGAAATGGATTGCCTCTGGCTTTGGCTTATCCTTATTATTAATGAGTATAGTTAGTCTAATTTCTTACCAAAACGCTACTCAGTTAATTGAAAGTAGTAATCAAGTCAAGGATACACATGAGGTAATGAAAAACGTTACCGATATCTTCGCTACACTAACCGACGCAGAAGCCGGACGCAGGGGCTATATTCTCTATGGAGAGCAATCAGAACTCAAACGTTACTATCAGGCAATACAAAGTCTAGATACCAAAGTCAAAAAGTTGCAGCAACAAATTGCTGATGACTCTTATCAACAGCAGCAACTAACGAAACTAAAATTCCTTATTGCTCAAAGAGTTGAATTATCTAAACAATCGATTAACCTCAAGGAAGCAGGTAAATCAACCTTTGCTATTCAAGCACCCCTAGTTAATAAAAGCAATCAAAACCGTAATCAAGTCCGCGAAACACTTACCCAAATGCAAGCTAGGGAAGAGCAGTTACTGCAAATATCAGTCAGACATTCCCAAGACAATATTCGCAATCGAATGTCGATTGAATTCCTCGGTACTTTCCTGAGTTTTGCAATTTTATTAGGCGTTTATTCTTTGCTTTATCAACAACTGCTTAAGCGTCAGCAAGCAGAAGCTAATCAACAAACATTAGCTCAAGAAAAAGAACTTAGTGAATTGAAATTGCGCTTTTTTTCAATGGTATCCCATGAATTTCGTACACCATTGAGTATTATTTTAGGATCGGCTCAACTATTGTCTCAAAGTAATCAGCAGTGGACAGAAGAGAAGAAACTTAAAAATCTGTATCGTATTCAATCTTCAGCTAGATCAATGAACCAGTTATTGACCGATATTTTAACTTTGACCAGAGCAGAAGCTGGTAAATTAGAATTTCATCCAGAACTGATGGATTTGGAAGCATTTTGCATTAATTTGATAGAAGACCTCCAATTTTGCAATCAACAACAGCATACTATTAAATTTCTCACTCAAGGTAACTGTACTCATGCCAAGTTAGATGAAAATTTGCTGTATTCAATTCTGAGCAATTTACTCTCAAATGCCATGAAATACTCACCTCCAAAGGGAAGCATTTTTCTAGTTCTTAGTTGTGAACTAGATGCAATATTTTTCCAAGTTCAAGATAATGGAATAGGAATTCCTTCCGAATTTCAGCAGCATTTATTTGAGCCTTTTCATCGTGCCAAGAATGTAGGCAAGATTGTTGGCACTGGACTAGGACTGGCTGTGGTGAAAAAGTGCTTAGAAATACATCATGGAGAAATTTATGTAGATAGTAAGGTAGAAGGCGGAACAAGTTTTACGGTAAAATTTCCCCAACAGAGAACAGTAATAGTCAAGAGTAAATTAAGCAGTCATTATTAATATATAGGAATCTGCTTTGATTTCTGAAATGATTTGCGGTAGGCAGGCAATAACCCTCTGCTTTTATCAAGATAGTTTTTTTGAGAAACGCGATCGCAGCAAGTGAGATTTTGATAATTGGACGAGTGCGTTAAGCGGGGTTAAGGCTAAAACTCCTTATCAAAGTCCATTTTTTTAACGTAGACAATCGAATCGATTTTCGTGTCGGGTGGTCAGCCAATGCAGTAAAGTACATTGAGCGCACCCTTGAGTTTAGATCAGACTCAGTGCCAATCCAATCGTATCCAACAGTTAGTCAGCGAAGAAGCCTTAACCAGACAAGTCAAAGGCAGAAAAGTCAAAGGGAATAGGAGTTGCGATAATCTTAACTTTTTTGAGAACTAGTATTATTGGTGAGGCATTAGCTGCTACTCTGATAGAGAATTATTTATTGATTCAGAGATAGTACATCATACTCAACAAACTTTTTTGCAGCAGGGATGTAGTTATGCAACCATTCCTGTATTTTTAGCATTTTCAGTGGCATTAAATTACTAAGGTGTTCGTTTTTAGCCAAGGCAAAAAGAAGCCCTAAGTCTGACTTGTAGGGCAGTGTGTGATGATTTTGGGCAATGACGAATTGACCCGTAACTACAAAAAACAAAAAGTCGTGAAAATCAAATCTAAATCTCCTCAAATATCTCAGAAGCCTAGAAATTCAGACCATCCTTTACAACGTTTGCTCAACTATGGAAGACGGCATCGCCAACAAATTTGGCAAGCAACATTATTTTCAATAATCAATACAATATTAGATTTAGCACCACCTTGGCTAATTGGTACTGCGGTAGATATTCTCGTCAAGCAGCAAGATTCCATAATTGGAAAGTTGGGAATTCAAGATATATTCTCGCAATTTTTGTTGCTTTCATTGATCACTGTGATTATTTGGATATTTGAATCGGTTTCTCAGTATGCATACGATAGACTGTGGCGTAATTTAGCCCAAAATATTCAGCATGATTTACGTTTGGATACTTACAATCATGTACAAGAATTAGATTCAGCTTATTTTGAAGAAAGTAGCACTGGGGGCTTGATGTCAATTCTGAATGATGACATCAACCAGTTAGAAGATTTTTTAAATTTTGGAGCTAACGACATCATCCAGATTAGTACTTCAATCATCATTTTAACTGGTGGTGCTTTCTGGATTTTACCACCCTCCATTACCTTAGTAGTAATGCTGCCAATGCCATTTATTGTTTGGGGTTCTTTTATTTATCAAAAGCGTCTAGAAAGTCGTTATGCTGATGTGCGGGAAAAGGTAGGTTTTCTGAACTCACGATTAGCAAATAATCTTAGTGGAATTAACACAATTAAGAGTTTCACATCTGAAGAATATGAAAGTGCTAGATTGGCAGACGACAGCGAAGCGTATAGAAAAAGTAATGCTAAGGCAATTAAACTTTCAGCTGCATTTATTCCTTTAATCAGAATGCTAGTTTTAATAGGATTCACAGCTTTACTATTTTGGGGAGGTATGGCAACATCTGCTGGTACGATATCTATTGGTAATTACAGTGTTTTACTGGTTTTAGTACAGAGGTTATTGTGGCCCTTAGTATCATTAGGGGAAATATTTGATAAATATCAAAGGTCAATGGCTTCTGCCAATCGTGTCCTGAATTTGTTGGATGCTCCCATCAATATTATTAGGGGAGATATATCTTTAAATACTGCTCAGGTACGTGGTGAAATTGACTTCAAGCAAGTCACTTTTGCTTATCAAGATAGAGAACCAGTAATTAAGAAGTTATCCTTACATATTCCCCAAAGTCAAACTATTGCGATTGTTGGTTCTACAGGTTCTGGTAAAAGCACTTTAGTTAAGTTACTATTGCGATTTTATGACATCTCTTCTGGAAAGATTACTATTGATGGTATTGATATCCAAAAATTAAATTTACGTGATTTGCGTCGCAGTATTGGCTTGGTAAGTCAGGATGTATTCTTATTTCATGGTACTGTTGCTGAAAATATCGCCTACGGTACTTTTGATGCCAATGATGAACAAATAATTGAAGCTGCCAAAATCGCCGAAGCGCATGATTTTATTATGCGGCTTCCTCAAAGTTATAAGACGATAGTTGGAGAACGGGGTCAAAAATTATCTGGTGGACAACGGCAACGAATTGCGATCGCTAGGGCTGTTTTAAAAAATCCACCTATATTAGTTTTAGATGAAGCTACATCAGCGGTAGATAATGAAACCGAAGCGGCAATTCAGCGTTCTTTAGAACGGATTACCGTTAATCGAACTACGATAGCTATAGCCCATCGTCTTTCGACTATCCGCAATGCCGATTGTATTTATGTAATGGAATATGGCGAGTTGGTTGAGTCGGGAACTCATGAAGAATTGTTGGATAGAAACAGGATTTATGCTAATTTGTGGCGGGTGCAATCGGGGGTGAAATGATTAAGTTGAAGAAAGACATATCCGGCTAGGCTCAATTTTCTAAAAACTTTTTCAACAATACCCCACTTTGCTATTTGAACTCTTGACAAATACCTCAACAAATGGAACTACTTACCGAAAAAGGCAAGAGGCAGAAGGAACGATTTGATGCGGTAGCTGTCAAAGAACACAAATTTGAAATTGATGGGGTATTTTTACCACCAGAAACAGTTTAGTAAATCTTAAAGCTTACGGGCAGGATATCTGCACAGCTATTTTCAGAAATCTATATTCGCTGGTTAATACCAGATTTTAATATAACTTATAACGATTTACTGAACTTTCGTATTGTTACTTTTTTAATATTATTGGCTTCTTTTGCTTCATGCAGTATTAAATTGTTTCAAGCTATAGACAAAGGTAAACTAATAGGAGTAATTACACTAATCAGAAATATAATCTCATTTTACCAATATTTTTTGGAGTTAATGGAATCCATTATGCTATTGCTTTTGTAGACTTACTGGTTTCTTTAATAATTGTTTTTTACATGAGTAGAATTTAGAAAAACTTTCTTTAAAACACAGTTAAATTTTAATGATAAACATGGGTGAATTTATATCAAAATTCATCATTAAAAAGTGTTTGATTTCCCTGCTTTTAAAAGCAGTGCTGTTTCAAGTGGGGTTTAAATACACTTTCTGTTACATCCCATATTCTGCGCCTTCTACTGGCACGTAAATTTTAGCTATTTGGTCTTAGCCTGTCTGTGCCTCAGTATGGCCGTTACGGATAGCCCATGCTAGTTCTAACAGTTGAGTCCAACGTTTTTGTAGCTGTTTGGGAGTGCATTTGATGGCTTTAGCGATCGCTTGGTCGTTTTGTCGTGCAGTTTTCAACTCTAATATTTGCTGTTGCTGTTCTGTGAGTTGATTCACAAAGATTTCCCACTGCTGGGAAGATAAACCCAATTTTTGCTCTAAACCCGCACCTAGCCATTGATGTACTAATTGCCAATGGTGTTGCTTGGCAAACTTTTCTACATGGTATTTAAAGCGCTGTTGGAGATAATCGCGCTGACGGCTGGTTAAACCGAGAATTTGGTCAATTTCTGGGGCTGAGAGGTCTTGGAGTTTCAGGCTGAGGTAGTTCATACAGTCAGATTGACCTTGAGACTCCAGGTATTTCATCAATTCAGTGATGACGCGATCGCGTTCTGACTCTTCAGATGGATCGAAATTAGTTTGGGCAACCATTTGCGATCGCAGCTGTTGCACCGCCGAGTTACGCTGGTAAGATTCTGCCTCTTCACCCTTAGCAGACTCTACCGCCATTTCGATATCCACGGTAGTTTCTTGGGGCTGACGACGAGCAAAACCTTGGGCCCGTAAGATAATCAATTGCTGATTTGCACCACCAGGTAAATTGATCCGGCGTTTAGCATACTGTTCTGTAAATGCCATATATTCAGCTAATTGCAGCTGAGTACGCGGCGTGTGATCATTAGGTAGTTCGTTTTCTCTGCGGAAAGCTTTAATAGCTTCGATATAAAACGCTTGTAGAAAATCTTCAATTAGGCTGTAACGAGCCTCAAAACCCAACTCAGAGCCAGATATAGTTACATGGCGGTAAACCATAGCACCCAAATTGCTATGTAATTCCACGCGCCCTTGTTTGGAACCTAGTTGGTAGTAACGTAAGCACTTTTGCATCCGATGCCTTCCCAACGTAATCTGCCAGGACTTGATTTCCCCAGATGTTTGGATACGGGAGCTTTTATCGCAAATGCGTTCTACTTCTATGGTTATGCGCTTTGCTAAAGCTTCTACGCACCTGGGTGCTGCTTTTACTTGCGCTTGCATTTCGTGACAGAGCAATTCAATTAAGCTTTCGCTGCTGCTGTCTGAAAATTCTTCAGTCGAAAGGTGGTTATTAAAAATGGGTGTAGAGTTTGGTAGATTGACGACGTTAGCTTTCATGAATTTTCCAGGGAGTAGTATTGCACCGTAATTACAACGCAGACACAGCAATCAAGGCTAGCCAAGGCTTGTGAATCTTTGGGTATTCATCCATTAAGACTTGCCGTATATAATGCTCACATCTAAAGCTCATATATAAAACTGTAGGAAATACGAAAGAGTTACGGTTATGGCAATGTGTCGGTTTTTTCACAAGCCACCAAATTGACATGGGTACTCATGTCCCCACCATTGTCTCAAAGTTGTCAAATCTCTTGCTATACCGACTTTTACCCCATCCTGTTATTGCATCTGTGCCCGTCGTAGACATGGCCTTTAAATATGACAATTTAAAAACTGGAGTCGCTTTTATCACAATTTCCGAAACGGAGAGGTGCGCCTGTGAACGTTTAATTCTTATACCCATGCTGCTGCTGCTTCCCAACCTAAACCCCTCCGTATAATCATTGCTTCGTCTCCGGTCATATCCAAGATGGTAGACACTTCATATGTAGGTTCCTCGCCAGTATCTACAATGATGTCGACCAACTTGTCCAAACGGTCAAATAGCTCTACCCGCGACTGAACAGTTGCTGGATCTATCCGAATCATGCCATCATCTGCTTCATCTGGTGGCAAATGTGCTGAAGTTGAAATAATCGGATTGCCCAACGCTGCCAGCAACTCCAAACACACAGTATGGTTTGGAAC
Source organism: Nostoc sp. NZL (assembly GCF_015714705.1). Lineage (NCBI taxonomy): Bacteria > Bacillati > Cyanobacteriota > Cyanophyceae > Nostocales > Nostocaceae > Nostoc > Nostoc sp. NZL. Next base: position 13,296 of record NZ_WBKL01000205.1, read on the forward strand.
TCTAATTCCAGTAGTTTTCCGCTTGGGGCTTTGCACCAATCGCGGTACTAATTTAGTTGCTGGGAGCAAAAACGTGTATGGCCCTGGAATCAAGCGTTTCATAATTCGATAGGCTGTGTCACTTACGAAGGCATAAGTTGCCACATTTGAAAGCGAGGGACATAAAAATGTCAGTGGTTTATCATTTGCTAGCTGTTTAATTTGCCGCACTCGTTCTACCGCCGACTTGGCATTCAAATCACAACCGATCGCATAAACTGTATCAGTAGGGTAAAGCATAACTGCGCCACTAGAAAGCGCCGACTTTATTTCCTCTATTCGGCGACTCTGAGGATTATCCGGATGAACTGGGAAAATTTTTGCCATAGGACGAGGAGTAGGGATTGGGGACTAGGAAGAAAGTTACTAACTCTTGACTAAACTTATTATGAATAAAATTGCTTATCTTCAATGTCCGACAGGAATTTCTGGTGATATGTGCCTGGGTGCTTTAGTAAGTTTGGGTGTTCCTGTGGAGTATTTAATTGAAAAACTCAATGGGTTAGGTATTGAACAGGAATATCAGTTAAGGGCAGAACTTGTCCAACGAAATGGTCAGCAGGCGACTAAAGTCCATGTGGATTTACTGCACGATCATCATCACCATCATGACCACGAACACAGTCACCAACACACACGCCACTTACCAGAAATAGAGCAGATGATTCTCAAAGCGGGTTTGCCATCACGGGCAGAAGCTTGGAGTTTGGCAGTATTCCGGCAGCTAGCAGTAGCAGAAGGGGCGGTGCATGGCATTTCTCCCGAAAAAGTTCATTTTCATGAAGTGGGTGCTATAGATGCGATCGTAGATATTGTGGGTACTTGCCTGGGGTTGGATTGGTTGGGGATTGAGAGCAATGAGGAAGGATGGCCCCTACTTTACTGCTCGGCGTTCCCGACTGGTGGCGGCACCGTTCGGGCTGCACATGGGCAGATGGCGGTACCAGTACCAGCGGTATTAAAGCTGTGGGAAATGCGTGGTTGTCCAGTTTATAGCAATGGGATTGACAGAGAACTGGTCACACCAACAGGAGCTGCGATCGCTACTACTTTGGTAAGAGATTTTGGTTCACCACCCGCGATCGCTATCAAGCAGATAGGACTAGGAGCAGGAACCATAAATTTACCCATTCCCAATATTTTACGCCTCTGGTTCGGTGAAAGCGCAAGTTTACAGCCAAATTTCAGCGATTCTGAAGATAATAGCTCAAATTTAGAAACGATATCAGTACTAGAAACCCAAATTGATGATTTAAATCCGCAAGCGATCGGCTATGTGTTTGAGGCGTTGTTTGCGGCTGGTGCGGTGGATGTATTTACCCAAGCGATCGGCATGAAAAAGTCTCGTCCAGGGATTTTGCTGACTGTGATTTGTCATCCAGAAAATTTACTCGCTTGTGAAGCTGTTGTATTCCGTGAAACCACTACTTTAGGGATTCGGCGAACAACTCAGCAACGCTCCATTTTACAACGGGAAATTCAAGAAGTGGAAATTGAATATGGCAAAGTGCGTGTCAAACTAGCATGGAAAGGACAATCACCAGAAAAAGTTATTGCAAATGTGCAGCCAGAATATGAAGATTGTGCAGAGTTAGCCCGAAAGCATAATATTCCCTGGCGCGAAATTCAACGCCTGGCGCTACAGCGTTGGTATTTAGTCAATAGCTGAATCTCCTCGTTCCCAGTCGGAGACTGGGGACGAGGGAATTGACTAAGTTAGAGCTTTTATCAAATATTGTGTCAACGTAAACGCATCTACACCCAATTCGGTACGCTCTTGGGCTGCTAAAATACCGGCTTGCGAATGCCACCAAGCGGCAGTTGCCACAATATCTTCTATGGGAATCTGTTTAGTTGCTGCTTGCGCCAACAATCCACCCAGTAGCCCAGTTAACACGTCACCGCTACCGCCACGCGCTAAGGCGGGTGTACTTTCAGGAACAATCCAAACGGCACCTTGAGGGTTTGCGATCGCAGTTCTTGCCCCTTTCAACAACACTACAGCCCCACTTTGCGTAGCTGCTTCCCCTACTGCTTGCACCCTGTCATGTTTGGCATCGGGGACATCAGGAAACAATCGTTGGAATTCGCCGGTGTGGGGTGTGAGTACGGTTACTGCTTGACGTTTTTTTAACGTCGCGATCGCTCCCATTTGTGCCAAGATATTTAAACCATCGGCATCGAGAATTAAAGGGCAATCGCTTTTTATGACTTCTTGCACAATGAGAGTAGCATCTCGTGTTAAACCAGGGCCACAAGCGATCGCATTAAAGGAACTCAAATCAGTTTTTTCTGGTAATTGCAATTGGGCGATCGCTCCAGTTTCCGTCTCTGGACAACCGACAATTAACGCTTCTGGCAAGTGTGACACCAAAAGAGATTTCAGCGATTCGGGTACAGCGATCGAAAGCATCCCCACACCACTAGCCCGCGCACCCAAACCAGTTAAAATTGCTCCACCTGCATAGCGCCGCGAACCACAAATCAGCAGTAAATGTCCTTCCTTATATTTGTGAGTGACTGGTGGACGGAGTAGGGGTAAAGTAGCAAGTGCTGTTGCTCGTGTAATACGTTTTATTCTGGGTGCATCTTTTAGAACAGCTTCTACATCAGCTAAAGGAATATCGAAATCGATTAACTCAGCTTTGCCGACATATTCCAGCGCCTGATCTTGGAAGAAAGCTAGTTTCCATAAACCCAAGCAAAAAGTGTGAGTGGCGCGAATGGCAGTTCCTAATACTTCGCCTGTGTCGGTATGTAAACCTGAAGGTAAATCAATACTATAAATTGGCACAGACAATTCATTTAGCTGATTAATTGCAGAGGCGATGGGATCGGTGAGGTTTCTTTCTAAACCAAACCCAAACAAGCCATCAATCAACAAATCAGAATCTGGCAGTTGCTCAATTGTTTGATAAATTGGAATGCCCAAACTCTGAGCATACTGCAAGTGCTGCGAAGTTAATTCCTTAAGCTTAGAGAAAGGAGAATAAATCCAAATCTCATACCCACGAAAGTGTAATTCACGCGCTACTACTAAAGCATCCCCGCCATTATGACCGGGGCCGACAAGAATTCCGACACGAGATCCTCCCGCTTGTGGCGACTCCCTTAAAAAGGGGGTATTTAAAGGAATAGAGTAAGCCTTTTTTACAGGGGTTGGGGGAATCTCTTGAATACGACGGGCAATTAATCCCGCCACTTTTTCCATCAAAGCTACTACAGGCATTCCCGCTGCAAAGATCCGCTTTTCAATATCGCGCATCTGCCCAGCAGTCACTACTACTTGCGAAATTTTTTCTTGCCTGTTCTGCATCAGTCGTGAGTCCTGTTAGCGGATAGCTATGGTTTAGCTCGTGTTGAATTATTAAGTTTTAGGGTAACTGAAACTTTATAATTTTTGGTAAAAGAAAGAAAATAATTGGTGATTCGTCATACATCTAAGATTGATTTTTACTTTCTAAAAAATCAATCCTAGATGCAATCTTCATCACCCGCCTTGTATCTCACCACTGATTCTAATTACAGAATTCAGTGGGAGACTTACGGCGTAAAAATTAAAGGTTTTTTGTTGTAGATGCCTCTCCCTGATCCGATCAGGAATCCCAAGCACACTTTACTGGGGAGCAGCGCCAAAAAAGACGATTTCCTCAACATTCAATACATTAAGGGTGAACTCATCACGTTTAATAGTGTAATTGTTGGAGTTGCCTAAAATGGTGTAATCACTTTTGGAATCAGACAGAATTAGCTTGTCCCATCCCCAGCCACCATTGATTGTGGCATTACCGTAACCAACATCAAATATGTCGGCTCCACATCCACCCTTAATCAAGACATCGGCGATCGCGCCCCCTTGGTCTGAAATAGGATTACCGCTATCATCAATTCGACGGGCTTTGAAGTAATCGTTACCGTTTCCGCCATCAATCGTACCACCTTGGATACCAATGTTGGCACCATACCCAGTAAGGGTATCATCTCCTCCTCCTCCACAGATAATGCCATTAGTATTATCAATACCTATGCCTTGACTAATGCCAGTACCGATGATGGTATCCTTGCCATCGCCTAAACTGATGATGCCACTGTTAACAATGCCTATACCTACACCGGGTTCATAATCCCCAAAAGGGCTATCGTAGCTCCCTTCACCGCCAGTGCCTGTGCCAGAGATGAAGTCGTTTCCCTGCCCTCCACTGATCACGCTACCCTCGCTGTTGGAGATGCCTATACCGTTAGCCGAAGGACTATCGGCAGTAGGGGCTGGCTGGGCATCACTGCCTTTGCCGATACCAACAATAGAATCGTTTCCTTTCTCTCCACTAATCACGCTACCACCACTGTTGAAGATGCCTGTACCATCTCCTGTATAAGAAAATCCACCAGTTGCAGTTCCAGAGATGGAATCGTTCCCTTCTCCTCCATTAATATAGCTACCCTCAGTGTTAGAGATTCCTGTACTAGGCCCGTTACGAATTCCAATTCCAGTTCCGGTGATTTCGTCGTTACCTTTTCCTCCATCAATGCGGCTATCCTGAGTATTATTAATTCCTATAGCAGAGTTAAGGTCTTCAATGGAATTTTCATCGCCTCCTTGTCCGGTTCCGAAGATCGAATCTTTTCCATCTCCTGCATTAATGTAGCCGCCCTGAGTGTTAGAGATACCTATACCAGGTCGAGTGTAACCCCGATAGCCTGAACCGCCAGTGCCTGTCCCAGAGATAGTATCGTCTCCCCTGCCCGCATTGATGATGCCATTGTTAGCAATGCCTGTGCCTGTGCCGCCACTTCCGCTGGTATTCTGCTCTCCGCCAATACCTGTGCCAGAGATAGTGTCGTTTCCTCTACCTGCATTGATAATGCCACTGTTAGCAATGCCAGTGCCTGTGCCGCCAAAGTCGGTGTTACTCTCTCCGCCAGTGCCACTACCCTCAATAGTGTCGTTACCTCCTTGAGTATCAATGACTCCGTTTTTTAGAACCTCAATTCCAATTGCTGGGAATGCATTATCCTCTTGGCCGACTACTAGATCAGAACCAGAGGTGCCTATGATCGCGGGAAAAGAAACAATTAGTCTGGGCATAATATTAACTCTCTTCAATTGAGTGTGATAGAGCTTTAACCCCTGAAAGTCTTGCTCTTTCAATAAGTGTGAATTCTGATCTCAGAAGTTCACACAGTCAGAACTAGAAAGTTCCAGACTTGACAAGTATTAATTAACGAATTATTTGTCATGATCCCAACAACCTTTAAGAGTGTTAATGACAAAAAATAATCTGTTATTCGATTCTTGAAAAGAAGAAACAGTTAACAACTTGATAGTACTTACGTAGCGAAAATTTACTTAGATGTCTATATTGAAATCAATAACTTTGCAAAATCTTCATATTTTTCGTTGAAAAATGTATAAGAGAATACTGTATTTTATGTACTCTTTATATTTTGATCTCACCGTTGGCGTAATAACCGAAGTTGCGGGTTATAAAATTCTTGATGCTTTGTAACCCTCGGTTCAGACGATTGTACATGACAAGTTGACGGTTGTTTACAGCAGATTGCGACTTAGTGAGGTACAGATAATCGTAGGGGCACAACATGTTGTGCCCCTACCCATGTACTCAATACTAAGAGTGTTAACTCGTCTTTCAGTATTAAAATTAACTTATTAAATAAATATTTCTGGAGAGTTAAAGCCCTGCAAAAGACAGTCTACAATTTGGATTTGTCCACTTAGACTGCACCCTCGATACATTAGTGTAATTATCTTAATCTCTGACAAATGGTACTAAATAAGGGCATCAAGATTCATTTTTCTGTTTGTCATTTGTAAATAAAAATGACAAACAAAAAATTCTGAGCGCCGGAAATTGGCACTCAGACGGAGACAAACCTTGCGTGTAAATATGCAATGTTTATTTGCCTAACAGCTTAAAAGCGATAGTTGCGATCGCGCACCCACATACTAACTGGGACTGCCTTACCCTGTGGATCTACTTTCGCCTTCACCACAATAGGGGGTACTTGCCCTCTGCGGGCGCGTTGGGCTTGCAAATCATTCCTAATCTGCTGCCGTTGGTTTTCTGGGATGTAATAGGTTTCTAAGCCGTAGTTAACAGAACCATCCTGATAAACACCTTTTAAGGCTACCTGATTGGCTCTAAGAGTTGTGGGGCGATCGCTAGTCACTCGTAACGGTCTCCAAGCTCTAGGAACACCTCGACCAGAGGATATTTGCTCTTGCAAAGTCACGTAAATGTTGGTTCCTTCAGGTAATCGTCTGCCGCTTCCACGACCTCTGCTAACTAATGTTTGCCAACCAGGCAGTCTGCTCAAATTTGCGGTACGGGATATGTTGTAATCTAAGGCTAAGGTGTTACCTTCTAGCACATTGTTAGGGTCTACAGGTACGGTTTGCAAAATTACCGTCTTACCTGTCACATCTGTATAAAGCGCTTGGGCTGGTACTGCCATAATTAGCCCTGTTTGCAGCGCCAGGGGAGCTAGTAACCGCCAAAAAGGTAAGGGCTTATTCGATTTTTGTTCAGTAGCAATCAAGTAATCCCGAAAAGTCACCTTACTGGAGAATTCGGCTTCGGGAGACAAGGGTTTATTTTTAGATTCAGAAGAACTATTAGTCATGAGCGTAGTCCTAAAAAGCAGAGGTATTGAGGAGGTCAAAAGTAACGAGATTAGGACTAACGCAGAGAAACTTTAAAAACTTTGACGCACAGAGATTTTGATGATAGGCAGATTTCTGTTAGCGGTAGCGGGGCGTTTAGCCCATTCTGATTTTGCACTACTTCTTACTTGTAGAGCTACCACCAGGTAGGCGGCGTTCAAACCAGAGTCCAGCGCTAATTAAAGCAGAACCGCACAAAACAAAGACTAGGGACTTGAAAAGTAAATCGGTATCGTACTCTTGCACCCGACTGATAATTTGCAGTGTTACTAACAACATACCGCCCCAAAAGGAACTTCTGTTGCTTAATTTCAATCCTTCTTGAATTAGTCCCCAGGCTAATGTTGCTAGAAGTACATTGAAAATAAAAACACCAAGTTCATCAATCCGGCTGATAGTTTGATGCCAAAAAGGTACTATGGCAATAAACGCAAGAAAGGTACTAATAACAGCTGTCGTGAAAATCACTTCGCGGCGCGGTGGGTTATTTCTTTGACGCAGTAGAAACAACCATTGCAATACCGCCAAGCCACTGAGAATCCCCAAATCGATGATCGGCAGAGACTCAAATAAGTTTGTCAAAGTCGTTGGCTGATTATAACCATAATCAGGAGATTCCCAGACCCAACGAAAAGACAGAACGTAAAAGACAATCCCGAAGCTTACCAACGCTAAATTACGGGACAGAGATTGAAACAACCTGTAATTTATGGTTGGAAACAGCAGGTCATCATAACTCCAGAATAATGCAGGTGGGAGTGCAAAAGCAAAAGATGCCACCCAAGGGGCTATATCAGCATAATTCAGCAGTGGTAGAGGATTGAGGTTGGCTTGTAAGGAACTAGCAAAAACAAAGGCTGCTAGACCAAAAATCCAACGTGAGCGACAGAAGTAGGCTAAGGGTACAAAGACCAGCCATGCCAATAAAGGCATATGCTGCACCACTAGGCGCGACCAAGTTAACTCACCTGAAGAGTACCACAAGTCTTCCAGTCCAGTCCAATAACCGATTTCTACGAGAACAATTGACAGAATTCCTAAAGAATTTAAGGACAAACCGAAGGCCATCACTACAACACCCAGCCCCCAGGCAAGAAAAAGTTGGGAAGCTGAACCGGCAATATTAAACATCTGGGCCATCAGCAGTAAATTTGCACCGAAAATGAAGGCGCTTAAAATTAGCAACCCCTCTCCCAGTAGACGTTTGCTTCGTTCTGGCTTCTTTCCTTCAGGTGGTCTCCAGGTGTAAAAACCAGTAATAGCGATCGTAAAAAACAAACTTATCATCAGAATAAATTTGACTTCTCGCGATCCTCCCTGCCAGTTTCCTGATACAAAGGTAATTATGCCTAAGCACAAAAGGATGCTACCCACAGCAATTGCGATCGCTTTATTGCGATCGCGTGCAGCAGCTTCCAGGTTTTTAAATTGATAACGTTCTGCTATTTGCTCATACAGCGAAGAACTAATTAATCCTTCATCCCTCCATAGTTGTGCTTCTTTGCGTAATTTTTGCGGAAAATTATCTAAGAACATGACCTTCTCCGGTGCAGTGGGGTAGCCTGGCCATTGCGTTCTGAATGGCGGTCATTATATTTTGAGTATGAAGCCAAAAGCCTTAATTACATTGTTCTTGTGTAACAGTTTTATTTTGATTCTGATACAACCTAATTTGTAATTCGTAATTCGTAATTCGTAATTCGTAATTTGTAATCTAGATGGAAAAACCTTCTAATTTATTACTTAAAGTCTCGCGGCGTTTGTTCACTAATCTAGATGAGCAAGAAAAATTTATCGAGGCTTTGATCAATCCTCAGCCTTTTTCACCTAGTATTCTTTGGTGTCAAGAAAAGCCCGATGTTTCGCCTTTGGCAGTGGAAACACCAACCGATTGGCAACCAAAATTTACTGACCGTTTGTGCTTGGGAGAAAAACCCGGTCAGCATTCCTTGCATCAACAAGGATATTTTTATTGTTTAGATTTTTCTTCGGTGTTTGCAGCTACTACTTTGTTAGCTATTCCTGTGCCAGTAAGCTTAGTTTTTGATATGTGTGCTGCACCAGGAGGTAAAAGTATCTTTGCTTGGAAAGCTTTACAACCTGACTTACTCATCAGTAATGAAGTTATTGGCAAACGTCTGGGAATGCTAATTTCTAATTTGAAGCGTTGCCAGATCAGCCCTAGTGTAGTGGTTAATAGAGATTCGAGTATATTCGCTGAAATGTTTGCCGGCTGTAGCAATTTAGTAATAGTAGATGCTCCTTGTACTGGACAATCTTTACTTGCTAAAGGTGAAAAAGCACCTGGTTGTTTTCACCCGACTGCTATTAATAAAAGTGCAAATAGACAAAAACGTATTATAGCTAACTCCGCTAAACTTGTTTCACCACAAGGCTATCTTGCTTATATGACTTGCACATATTCACCCGAAGAAAATGAACAAGTCTGTGAATGGTTTTTGGAACGCTTTCCTCAGTTTCAGGCGATGGAAATTAGTAATTTAGCTAAATATCAGTCGCATTTAACTACGATGCCTTGTTATCGAATCTTTCCTCAGGATAGGTTAGGTGCTGGTGCATTTACAGTATTATTTAAAAATATCAATGACGATGAAGATGAACCTAAAGAAGTAGATTTAAATACAATATCTTCGTTGTATATCTATCAAAATATGAAAAAGTCAAGTTAAATTGGTGGCAGATATTCTGGCATTAAGCCAGACAGAGTATCTGATGTTTTGAATAGTGCTGCATTTGTCAATCAGTCATCAGGAATACACATTTTACAGCAGTTGATTTTATATTTGTAAAGTTACAAACCTAGCCATTCTCATACTCTGCGGGTTTGCAGATGTTCTCGTAGAGTGAGCCTGACTCACTACTACGCATCTTATTGCAAGACACAGTGGGGCGCATAGATGTGCGGCCGTATTTAAACAATCAAAAATTTTCAATAATTAACTCTTACTTATGGGCAAAGTTTTTTAACCTTTTCATAACCTGAAGTTAACTAAAATTTATCCGGTATCAGCTCTCGACTTTTTGAAGTAAACATTGTACAAAAAAGCTAGGCCTACAGGATGCAAATTAGATGAGTCGAAAAGTAAGCAAAGTGTTTAAACAATCTGGTGTGATTCCTTATAGAGTGAACAATGGCAAAGTCGAAATCTTGCTAATCACAACCCGTAACTTTCAACACTGGGTAATTCCGAAAGGAGATATTCCTAATGGCATGAGTCCACCCGCTTCAGCAGCCAAAGAGGCGTGGGAAGAAGCAGGGGTGATTGGACAGGTAGACGGCAATAAACTGGGAACTTATAAGTACCGCAAACGAGGCAAAGTATACCGAGTAAAGATGTATTTGTTACCAGTAGAAATGCTAAGTGAAGATTATCCAGAAGCAAGCAAAAGAAAACGCCAGTGGGTAGAAGTGACTAAAGCTATCAGGCGAGTTAAGTTTAATTCACTCAAACGAATCCTTAAAGGTTTTTTCCAGGTTAAATCTCAATTTTGTGCATTTCGATGTTAGTCAGATATAGAAATACACATTCATCCTCTTAGCAGGCTAAGTATTTAACCGAATTTAATATTATCTGTTGCTTCAATCAAGGCACTGCGGATTCCTGGCTCACTCATTGAATGCCCGGCATCAGGAACCACAATAAATTCTGCTTCTGGCCAAGCCCGATGTAGTTCCCAAGCTGATATCATCGGGCAAACTACATCGTAGCGTCCCTGAACAATTACAGCCGGAATGTGGCGGATGCGGTCTACATTTTGGAGTAATTGATCTTCTGTTTCAAGAAATCCCTTATTCATAAAGTAATGACATTCAATGCGGGCGAAAGCTGAAGCAAATTCACTCTCGCCAAACTTTTGCATGAGTTCTGGGTCTAAGAAAAGTCTACTAGTACTAGCTTCCCAAATTGACCAAGCACGCGCTGCTGCTAATTGAATTTCTAAATCTGGACTGGTCAAGCGTTTGTAATATGCTGCGATCATATCATCACGTTCTGCGATCGCAATTGGTTTAAGATATTCTTCCCAAGCATCAGGAAAAATATAGCTAGCACCCTCTTGGTAGAACCATCGCAACTCTTTTTGCCTCAGCATGAAGATTCCACGGAGGATTAGCCCCGTGCAGCGAGAGGGATGGGTTTGACTATAGGCTAATGATAAAGTGCTACCCCAACTACCACCGAAGACCGCCCACTTTTCTATACCTAAATGTTGGCGCAGTTTTTCGATATCACTGACTAAATCCCAAGTTGTGTTTTCTCGTAATTCAGCATGGGGCGTACTTTGACCACAACCGCGCTGGTCAAACATCACCAACCGCCATTTTTCTGGGTGAAAATATTGCCGATAAAAAGGTGGACATCCACCACCAGGGCCCCCATGCAACAAAACAATGGGTTGACCTTGGGGGTTACCTGACTCTTCAAAATGAATGGTATGAAGGTTGGAAACCTTTAAACTACCTTCTAAGTAAGGCTCGATCGCTGGGTAAAGTTCTCGCATTTTGTTTGGACATTTTAGCAGCAATGTAGTCATAGCGATCGCGCCAGCCCTGAGTTATTAGATCGTTGGCGCGATCGCATTACACAAGGAAGATTATCTTCTAAAAATTCCTAGTTTTACACTGCTGAATATAACGACGAAGCCGGCGTAGGATTTTGGTTAGAATAATCCAGCCTTAATCTCCCCTTAAAAAGGCTACGGTGTACACACAAGTCCTAAAAACGTAGCTTGATAAGGCTTGACTCGTTCCCAGGCTCCGACTGGGAATGCATTCATTGAGTCTCTGAATCAATGCCTGACTGGAGGCAGAGCCTCGTAATCGGGCATTCCCATGCTCTGCATGGGAACGAGATAAACGAAAGAATAATCGAAAATCGAGTTTTTTTCGACTTGTGTGTACACCGTAGCTTAAAAAGTGGGGAAACAGGAAATCCAGTTCCCTCCTCAATCCATCGGGGAGGGTTAGGGTGGGGTAAAACCCAGATTTATCAAGCAATAGCCTCTTGCTTAGGCTTTCGCACCGGACGCTTGCGATCGCTTCGACGAACGCCTCCTGCCATTTTGTACTCATCGCTATTCTTGCCATACTTTGCAGCTACACTGAGTAACATGTGTTCTGTTAGTTCCATTAGCGATTTTTCGGTAACTTCTAAGGCTTCCTGAGTCATATCCACGGTGGAGAGGCTTGAGTTATAAGCTTCCAATTTGTCTTGCGTTGTTTTAATGACGGCTGCAAAGGAGTCAATTGTTACCCCATTGCCTAAGTCTAAGGTGGGATTGATCGATTTCAAAGCCGCAATCCGACGCTGCGCTTTATCAATTACTTTAGACCCGCGTTTTGGACGTGACATAAATCACTTTCCTATTATTAATAATGCGCCAGGATAAAAACTGACTTATACCCTGAACTGTACAGCACTAGGATAAACAGAACTAGGGTTAATTGACACCCGCATTATCCAGTATATGTTGATTTATTTATCACAAATATCTTGAATGGCTTTATGTAAATTCTTGTAGGTTGCCCGAATTCAATTAACGACTGCCCGAATTCAATTAACAACTGCCCGAATTCAATTAACGACTGCCCGAATTCAATTAACGACTGTCCGAATTCAATTAACGACTGCCCAAATTCAATCAACGACTGCCCAAATTCAATCAACGACTGCCCAAATTCAATCAACGACTGCCCAAATTCAATATAGGAACTTAGCAAACTTGCTTTTATAGCGCTTTTCGTTTAAATGCGATACACTCTGAACTCACTTCCATTCCTCTCTCCTTTGAGGCTACGGTGTACACACAAGCTTGAAATAGCTGATTAACTAAGGTTTTACCCCACCCTAACCATCCCCTTATAAAGCTACGGTGTACACACAGGTCGGAAATAGTAGTTTGTCAAGGAATAATTGACGAGTACATTCTTTGTAGAGACGGCGATTTATCGCGTCTCTAAAAATTGAAAAAGAATGCAGAATTCTGAATTCTGCATTCTTCACGCTTTTGCTGTAAACCTTTAGAAGGTGAAAGTTGTTCTCAGCGTACCGATAATCGCATCGTCGTTAGCGCTGTTTTGACCAGGAGAAGTCAACCAGATCACACCAGGGGTGATTGAAATGTTATCTGACACGCGATACTTGTAAAAACCTTCAATGTGGTAAGGTACATCATTACCAGCAAAACCTGGTCGGTTAAAGGCATAAGGCTCTGCACCAGCAAAAATACCTAAAACGTTACCCTGTTTACCGAAGTCAGGTAAGGCTATGCCAACTCCGTAGCTCCAAGCTTCAAAATCATCATCAGCACCGAAGCCTGTGACATCGTGGTAAGAAACGAAGCCACTAATTGACAGTTTATCGCTAGGTCTAAAGGCTGCCGATATCCCATAGGAATTACTAGAAGATGCGTCTAGAGCACTTAGGGTATTAGATTGACCAGTACCTACAACGCGGTTAGTGCCAGCTAAACCACCACCTGCATCAAATAAATTCCCACCTCCAGCACCATGATACCCGTGAACGTAGGTAGCAGCCAAAGCCAAGCGATCGCCAACACTAAAGTTCAACTGTCCCAGGGCTGCATAGTTACCTTCAAGCAAACCTTGATTTACTCCAGGATTATTAGCATTTGATGCCAAATAACCGACAGTTAGTGAACTTGGTTTGAAAAAGCTGCCACCGCTACCAAAGGGTAAAGTTAGGGCTGCACCGGCACCACCACCAATGCGATAGATGGGACTTTCAGAAGCAAAGGTAGACAAAGCACCATTACCACCATCAAAGTCCTCAAAGTAAGGGTTGTTAGTGGCAGCATAATCGCTATGAATACCTCCGGTGGCCGCAAAGTAAGCTTGAGCTGGTCCTATAGGTACGTAATACGCCAGCCAGTCTATAATGACACCGTTGTTACCAGTGCTGCCGACTTGAAATGTTTGTGTACCTTCAGCAGTATCGATAGGAAGACCACCATTATCCACTTGACTGAAGGCTGCTGCATTACCTGCTGCAAGACGGGTGTGTAAAACGTCTTTACCCGTGAAGCTGGTTTGCAAGTCTAAACGTACCCTATTTTGGAAGACAGTATTGTTAGCATCGCCAGTGTTGCCGCCAAACACATCAGTAACGGCAAAAATAGCTTCACCCACCAATTTTGTGGTAGTGGAAAACTGATTTGCTTCAAGTTCAGCAGTCCGTGCTTCTACAGCATCTACTCGACCACGTAGAGTTGTTAGTTCTGCCGAGAATTCCTCTTGCAAACGTTGGAGGGTTGCTAAATCCTGTTTTGTCACTAAATCAGCGGTTGCTGTCGCAATCAGTTCATTAACCCGATCTAAACAAGCATTCAAACCTGCGGCAAACTCATAACGAGTCAATGCCCGGTTGCCACGGTAAGTGCTATTGGGGTATCCAGCAATACAGCCATAGCGTTCAACTAGGGATTGCAAAGCTTGAAATGCCCAGTCAGTCGGCTGTACATCAGAAAACTGAGAAACTGATGTGACTTGAGATAGGGAATTCTGATTCTTGCCTTCGCTGCTATAGCGGTTAACTTCTTCTAAAACCTTATTATCATCAGTCTTTGCCTGGGCAACCAATTGCTGATTAACTTTTGGTTGCTCTGTTTGGATGAATATTGAAGCGCTAGAAGCTATTGGCACTTCTGCCTGAGCAACTTTTGCCTTTATATCTTCAGAAGAGCTAGGTACTTTAGTAGCCATAGCTCTAGCGGAAACTAACACCGTCACTCCCAAAACTACTGGACTTAGTACCAGAGTTTTCCACAATAGATGAGACATTTTTTTATCTTCCTTTCCCAAAAAAGACCTGAAATCAATGGCTTCAAGAAAAAGAGAACAAGCAGTTATTGTGCTTGTTGGAAATCTTATCAGATTACAGTGACTTAAATATATGGATATGGGCAGTGAATCTAATTGGAGCAAAAATATTCTGTCCCATCTACGGTAAAAATTATGGGAAGGCCCCTACTGAAAGTTTTGTATAGTTTCGTTACTCGGCGATAATCATTCTCGTACAAATAATTATTGTTAAAAATAATTCGGAAGACACATACTTGACCCCCCAAGCTTAAGTTAGATTTAATCTATTGTTAACCTTTTGACTTGATCTAGCTATTGGGTAATCCGGTAAATGGCTAAAAATATTAGTAATCGTGAACAATTAAATATTTTTGCGAAAATTTCTACTGATTTAATCCCTACACAACAAAGCAACGAAGTCAATCAAAGTACAACTACGATGGCACAGGCAACGCAGTCACAGCCCTCAGGTGCCTTACAAATAGTTCATGTAACTACCGGGCGTGTGCGATTGCGTACCACTGACAGTAGTCTTAATTTGATACTAGCCAGCATAGCCGAAGATTTACGCTCCTTAGAGGGAGTGAGCGAAGTTACTGTAAATGAGCAAACGGGTAGTTTGGTAGTTAATTTTGATGAAGATAAGCTGTCATTACCGCAAATTTTGGCGCTAAAATCCGACCTTGAGATCCAACCGCCGCAACCTTCGTCTGATTCACTTAGCAAAACCGATCCCTTTGCAGCTTGGAAATCGGCTTCATTTTGGAAAGAGCAAGGTATTTCCTTAATTCCGATGATGACAGGCTTGGCGGTAACAGGAGGGTTGGGAATTCATGGCTGGGTATCGATTCCAGTTTACGTGATTGCGGCGGATGCAACCCGTGGTGTAATTGGTTATCTTGGCTCTCAAGTTTCGATATCAGACAAAATCAAAGATAACGATACCAGTTCTGCGATAAAAAGCAACATAAAATCTGATTCGGAATTATCAAAAGACGATCGCAAATCTTCTATCCAACAAGAAAAGTCCATAAATAATCTTGAGAAGCCTAGCGAGGCGGTAGCACCTGCAAAGATTGACTACAGCGTAATTCATGCAATTAATGGGCGTATTCGGTTCAATGTGCCAAAAATCGCCCAAGATCGAGTTTATGGACGACGACTTGAGAGAATAGTGAAAACCGATGCTGAAGTTACCAGCGTGCGTGTGAATTTTGATGCAGCATCGATCGCGATCGCTTATCAGTCTCGCGAGATTCCATTATCTCATTGGGTGAGTTTGATGGAATTGGCATTGGAGATAAACCCACCAATAATAGGGATGACAACGGCTAACCAACCCCTCGAAGAAGTTAGCCAGACGGCTGAAATTCCAGACGCAACAACAGCAAATCTTACTAGTCAAGTTACTCAGACTGCTGAAGTTATCAACTCAACAACAACAAACCAAACAAGTTCAGAGTTATCCAGTCTGTGGAGTAACCTAAAATCGCCTGCGATGTCATTGTCATTAGGTATTATGGCGAACTTACCCTTAGAAACCTAATATACAGTTTCAAATTGCGGAATACGGGAGGGGAATTATGGCTGGTTTAAATTTAGCAACGGTAGCAGATTTAGACAAAAAACAAGAGCAAACAGTCACAGACGAGATTAATTGCCCAGCAACACCGCCTTCAAGGGTAGCATGTAGCATCATTTGTGCATTTCCTGGACAAGTGGTGTTTTGCATACCTCAGATTAGCGAAGATCCAAAATATGTGGAACGTCTTCTCGCCTTGCTTGCTAATGAGCCTTTGGTAATCAATCAGCAAGTCAGTAATACTACGGTAGGGTCAATTGCCATTACCTACAATTCTGATGTAATGTCAGATGTTGAGATGCGATCGCATTTGGCTAATTTGATTCAGTTGGCTAGCAATGCAGAAGTGGTACCAGCAGCCGCAAACCAATTCAAACCATACTCAGCGGCGGTGACAACGGAAGGTAGGCAGGATAGAATGCCAAGCAGAGAAGCCCAGAAGCAGAAATCAGCAACATTCTCCTTATCCTCTGCGGATGCGTCAGTCTCTAATACTAAAAGCAATTCGGTATTCTCTACTCATTCTCAGCTTGCAATTCAACAAGCAAAAAAACCTGCAAAAGTAGCTTATAGCGTTGCTCATGCAATTCCCGGAAGGGTGCGGTTTCGTGTACCTCAAATTGCCTGCGATCCAAAATTTGTCCAACGCTTAGAGACTTTACTCAAATCAGATTCTACAGTTACCAGTGAGCGAGTTAATAGCGCTGCAAAATCAGTTGTCATTACCTATAAAACTGGAATGATGCGGGATTCGCAAAAGCGAGTGCAAAGTTTTTTGTCAGCAGCAATATCTCATCTAGCCAGTCTAATTGAATCTGCCAATGATCCCGCCACAGCGATAAGTTAGCTAACGAATTCAGCAAATGACGAATAACCAAACTTTTGATAGCTAATCAAACCGCAACGCGAGAGTTATTAGTTATTAGTCACTTGTACTGGGCGACTGTGCTCAGGGTAAGTCGCTCAGTACAAGTGATCAATGACTATTTAATCAATCTCGCAGGATTGGTGGCAATACGGTTCAGTTAAGGCTTAACTTTTTGTCAAACAAAGTCAATTTTTTAACGTAGACGCGGAGCGGCTTGCCGCAGGCTACCGCAAAGGGCGCAAAGGGCGCAAAGGAAGAGAAGAAAGAGAAAAAAGGAATGCTTAACTGAACTGTATTGGGATTGGTGGCTAATTTGCTCTCTTTACCTCAGTAAAGAGCCTGATTTTCATCGAAGTGTAACAATCTTGTATCAAGGAAAAGTAATGGCAAAAGTAGCACTGGAACTAGCATCACCCTCAAAATCTCAATTTACTGTGTTGGAGGGTAATGGAAAAGTTTCTTTAATTGACACTAATGGACACTCTCAAGGAGAGTTTCCCAACGTTACCTACAGTGTTGTCCATACAACTCCGGGAAGACTGCGGTTCCGCCTACCTCGCTTACGCTGTGATGCAGATTATGCCAAGCGTCTCGAAGTATTGTTGGCAGCAGATGCGCTGGTGAAGAATGTCCGTGTCAAGCCTGCGGCAATGTCAGTTGCAGTTACTTATAAATCTGAGAAAGTTTCCGATGCGAAAATGCGATCGCACCTTCACAATTTGATTCAGGCTGCAAGTGAAGTAGTCGTTCTCAAAAATTCTACATCATTATCGGAAACTGAAAAAGAGACATCTTGGCCAGGTTTACAACTCTCGGCTGTTGCTACGACTTTAGCAGTGCTGGGGGGGCCGTTAGGATTACCGATCCCACCTTTGATAGTCGTGCTTCCAATCGCCATTGCCACACTTCCCGTTGTCCAACGAGCCTGGGAAGGTATTCGGGTAGAGCGAAAATTGAATATTGACTTTTTGGATTTTATGGCGATCGCTATTACTACCTTCCAAGGTCATTTTCTCACACCATCGCTCATGCTCAGTTTAATTGAAGTGGGCGAAAATATCCGCGATCGCACGGCTCGTTCTTCTGCTCAACAAACTCTAGATTTACTTAGTTCTCTAGGGCAATTTGTCTGGGTGGAACGCAATGGCGACAAGCAACAAATTCCCATTCAAGATGTGCAACGTGGCGATACAGTGATTGTTTACCCTGGCGAACAAGTGCCGGTTGATGGTAGCATTTTGCGAGGTAAAGCCCTACTAGATGAGCAGAAACTAACTGGCGAGTCCATGCCGGTGCTGAAGAAAAAAGGACAACCAGTTTTCGCCTCAACCCTGGTACGAGAAGGACGAATTTATATTCTTGCAGAATGGATAGGCAATGATACCCGCGCCGGACAGAGCATTAAGTTAATGCAAGAAGCGCCTGTCCACGATACGCGGATGGAGAATTATGCTACGAAATTTGCTCAAAAAGCTGTTATGCCAACTTTGCTACTTGGAGGGGCAGTATTTGCCGCAACCCGCAATCCCTCACGGGCAGCCAGCGTTTTAACTCTAGACTTTGCTACAGGTATTCGAGTATCTGTCCCCACAACAGTTTTAGCAGCATTAACTTATGCTGCACGGCGGGGTATTCTCATCCGTAGCGGACGGGCGTTAGAACAACTAGCAGAAGTTGATACCATAGTTTTTGATAAAACGGGGACACTGACTAAGGGAGAAGTCGATGTTGTCAGCGTGGAAAGTCTCAATCCAGCAACATCAAGATTGCGAGTGTTGGAATTGGCAGCAGCCGCCGAACAGCGTTTAACTCATCCAGTCGCAGAAGCAATTGTTCGCTATGCCCAAGCAGAGCAAGTGGCAATTTTGCCGCGTAGTAAGTGGGATTATCAACTAGGTTTGGGCGTAAAAGCTCAGATTGATGGAGAGACAGTTTATGTCGGGAGCGATCGCTTTTTACGTTCCAGTGGCATTGATACCGAAGCTCTAAATGGTCAGAAAAAATCTGCAAATTCAGCGATTTATGTAGCCAGCAACGGTCAACTTCAAGGTATTATTAAATATAGTGATCTTCTCCGTCCCGAAAGCCGGGAAGTCATTAGGGCACTTTCGACGGTCGAAGGTGTAGAGATTCACATGCTAACGGGGGATAACAAGCGAACTGCTACCGCTGTTGCTGCTGAACTTGGTATTTTGCCAACGCATACTCACGCAGAAGCTTTTCCAGAACAAAAGGCAACAGTTGTCCGCCAACTGCACGAACAAGGTAAAACGGTTGCATTTGTAGGCGATGGGATCAACGATTCGCCAGCTTTAGCCTACGCCGATGTTTCCGTTTCCTTTGCCAACGGTTCTGAGATAGCCCGCGAGACAGCAGACTTAGTGTTGATGCAGAATGACTTGCATAGTTTATTAGAAGCGATCGCGATCGCTCGTCAAGCCAAGCAATTGATTCGGCAAAACACAGGACTAGTTGCCGTTCCTAATTTAGCAGCATTAGCGATCGCTGTTTTCTTTGGTCTTAACCCCTTAGCTGCAACAGTAGTCAACAATGGCTCAACCGTAGTTGCCGGAGTCAACGGTTTACGTCCAATTCTTAAAAGTCGCCACCATAAAACTCTACCATCGGCAAGATGATACAACTATGCTGGCAAGAGTATCTTAAAAAGCTTTCTGAGATTTCTTAATTAATAGGAGGAAATTGAATATGGCTAAAATTAGTGATTTTGTTGAAGATGCAGGCGCTCCCGGTATTATAGCCGGAATTGGTGCAGTTCTCTTAGCACCTGTTTTGCTGCCGATTGTCGCTGGAGTTGGTAAACCCTTAGTCAAGTCAGTCATCAAAGGCGGAATTGGTCTTTATGAAAGAAGCAAAGGAACCATTGCAGAAATGGGCGAAACTTGGGAAGACATGGTAGCCGAAGCCAGAGCCGAACTTGCTGATGAAAAAGAAACCCCCGTCTTTGAAGCTACTGCCAGTAAAGGGGATAATGTCACCGATAATGGTGCATAATTTCATCTACCCATTAGCAAGTTAAATTCTTCGCTATAGGTGACTTCCAATTACCAAAATATCAAATTAGTAAGGTGCGTTACGGTGTTCCATCTAACGCACCCTACGAAAATAAAATAATTTATGTTTTGGAAGTCCCTAATGCAAGATAGCGCAAAAACTCTCTCATTCCTCTGTGTTCTCTGCGTCCTCTGCGGTTCGTTTTTTAGTAATTTTGCACTCATTCCTGTAGATAACAAACCCACAACAAAGAATCCACAATCATACAAGTCAAAAAGGCAGTTGTATGTTAAAAAATGGCTATAGCACTTATAATAAAATGCCAAAAATTATAGACAAAGCTAGCTTAAAAACACCACCACAATCGATATCTACAAAAGTTGTAAGTTCGACTCCCGGAAGATTGCGGTTGAGAGTCGCTCATTCCCATCGTCAACCAGAAAAGATGCAACGCATCGCCAGTGCTTTGTCAGCAAATTCTCACATTAATCGAGTTACGACAAATGTCCATCATGGCAGTATTGTGATCAATCACGATGGTAACGATGGCAGCCTAGAAAATGTGCTAGCAACACTTAAAGATTTAGGAATAGTTTTTGCCGATGTTACCGAGGGTAACACCGAGGCAGCAGCAGGAGTATCATCTGCGCTTGTTGACTTAAACCAGCGCGTAAAACAGTCAACGCATGGTGCTTTTGATCTGCGGATTCTTTTTCCATTGGGATTAGCTAGTCTTTCAGTGCGGCAATTACTTAATAAAGGGTTGGAGTTAGAAGTTATCCCTTGGTATGTTTTAGCATGGTATGCTTTTGATAGCTTTATTAAGTTGCACAGAACTAGCCAAGAACAATCAACAAACGAGTAACCAAAGCAGTAAAAAGCTTAATTTATCTGCCAAATTTTGATGGTTTTATCAGAACTAGCACTAGCAAGAAATTGACCATTGGGGCTAATAGCAATAGAGTTTACAGCCCCTGAGTGTTCTGTGATAGATTGCAGTAACTCTCCCGTCTGCAAATGCCAAATTTTGATGGTTTTGTCTGCGCTAGCACTAAAGAGAATTTCCCCATCAGGACTAACAGCTAAGGATTTTACCTCTTCAAAATGTCCAGTCAAGCTGTGTAATAGTTTACCTGTAGCTAAATGCCAAATTTTGATAGTTTTGTCTGTGCTACCGCTAACGAGAATTTCTCCATCAGGACTAATGATTACTGATTTCACCCCACCTAAATGTCCGTTGAGGGTGCGTAATGGATCGCCTGTGCGTGGGTTCCACAGCCTAATTTTGTTATCAGAACTACCACTAGCAAGGATTGTACCATCGGGGCTAATAGCAGCGGCATTAACTGCGGATGAATGCCAAAGGGTACAAATGCGTTGGCATAGCCCGCCGCAGGCATCGCCTTTATGCAAGTTCCAAATTTTAATTTTATGACTGCCACTGGCAATAATTTGTCCATCAGGACTAATTGCAATGCAGTTAACCGGTTTTTGATGTCCTAAAAGAGTGTGGAGGAGTTTGTCAGAATTGAGATTCCATACTTTGACATTACTTCTGGGGTGTTGGCAGCTACCAACAGCAAGAAAATGTCCATCAGGACTAATCGCAACAGATGAAATTTCGCCTAAATCTTCTGTGATGCGGATAAGTTTGCCGGTCTTAAGATTCCATACTTTGATGGTTTTATCTGCACACCCGCTAACTAAACTCTCAGAATCAGGGCTAATGGCGACAGATGTGACTTTTTTTGAATGTCCAGTGAGGGTGTGGCTGAGAACAATATGTTGTAATGTTACTTGGTGTTTGAGGTTAGCGACGTAATTTAAAATTTCTTCAACATCAGCAATTCTCTGAGTATCACCCACTGCGACAAAATATTCTCTTAACTTTTTGACATATTCCTCATCTTTGACGCTGACGGCTGATTGCATTGCCTGAAGCGGGTTCGTAGAATCTTGTGGTGATATTTGGCGTAGTTGCAACCATGTATTCACAGAATAATCAAGCTGCTCGTTTGCCCAAGAGCAATCGCTTAAATGAGATAAACTCTGGGCTAATTGCAAAGCCAATTCTGGAATCCAGTAACAACGCTCATTTTCCAGAGCTTGGTAAACTTGTTTATAACCTGAGGCTATAACCTGTAATGATTGTAAATCAAAAGTATCTGACAGTAAACTTGGCAGCAACTCTGGTAGTAGGGGAGGTACACTATGATCAACCAAGTGGTAAGCATCTGCTACCCAACCTGCAACCAAACAGTGATAGGTAATCAAAACTTGGCAAAGGTTTTCAAAGTCCTGACGATTGACTTGATATTGTAAGGATAACTTACTAATATCAATTCCTTTTTCATCCCATTTTTCTAGCTTTTCTAAAATTGCCAAATTAACAACATTCTCTTTTCCAATGTGGTTAATTTCCTCTAAGTCTTCTCCCAATGCCAGCAGTTCATCTCTAATCTTTTTCCATTCTAACGCCCGTCTTTTAGCAGACTCTTCCAAAATTTGTCGATAAGGTAAACGGGCAATTGTTTTATAATAATAATTACTTTGTCCCAAACCCCAGTAGGCAATCCGAAAATTTAAATAATCGCCATCATTTTCTGACTCCAAAATCAAACTTGGCTCTGTTTTCAACATTTCAAACAGAGCCTTAATACTTGATTCACTGTGAAAACGTTTACTATCCCAAGCTCCTGCCAATAACTCTGTTGGTCTAACTTGACTGTGTAGAGAGTAATGCTTGTTAAGAAAATCTCGTATTCCTTCAGCTAACATTAACTCAATTTGGGAAGTTTTATCATCTTTATTATCGTCAAATTTGTCAAAATGTACTTGAGGAGGAGCAATAAAAATTTTCAGTGGAGTGTGCCCATAATGGGTGGAGTCTAAAATTTGTGAAGGGTATAATCTTAATGGCCAGCTATCAAGAATTTTATTAACTTCTGGCAACTTAAGCGCTGTTTCTCGCTCTTGCGCGGTTATTCTTAATCGCATTTCGTGATTATAAGCTACTAATTGCTGCTGGGAAATTCTTTCTTGTTGAAAGTCCTCAACGTAACTGCTGTTTTTATTTGAAGGATTCAGAGCTTTGACTAATTCGGGAATTGCTTCAATCGGTTCATATTTATTCAGAGATAAATTGTCTTGATTTCTCTTCTGTACTAGCTCTGCAACAACAGGTGCAAACTCTAGTACTAGTTGAATTAGTAACCTTAACCCTTGGTGCATAAACACATACCTAGAAACTAAATAAGCAAGATTTGTATGAAATCAGGGCAATGCTGCCATCCAGTAAATTCATACATCCTCTTGATATTACTAACTGAAAGTATAGTAACTCAACCGTAAAAGTTTAAAACCCTTACATGTCAATAAGTCTATGTAATGAAATACCTGTAAATAGAAATGATAATCATCTAAGAGGGCGTTTTAAAAGTTCTCTTGTTGGTAGCAAAGCTATGACTAGCCCCAATACTGCTCGGTTAAGGGGAAATAGATGGTAGGTTCAAGAATAATTTGTTCATGTAAATTATACGCGAACAAAATGATTCAACAAATTCAGGCTTCAGGGGAAGTAGCACTACTTAGTTATTGTGTTTTACGTTACCCAATACGTGGAAAAAGGAAGCTTGTTGGTAGTATAAATTACACGTTACCAAACCAATTTTTCCACAACTCAACCCAACAAATTGAGCAAATATAAGTATTTGGGTAAGGCTGGAGGCCCTGCTCATATTGATGCTGTCCTCTCCGTAGCTAGAAGAACTCAAATCGATGACTTAACTTCGTGCATCGACTCTCTTGGTCAAAATTGGGTGGACTTGTACGATAGCCTCAAACAGAAAAAGTAAGTCGAATTATCCGATTTGTTGTTCACGTAGTTCTTACGCGAACACTATTTTCTTTGTTTTACCCTCTATTTCCCCTTAACCAAGCAGTATTGTCGCCGTTAGTCATATTCCTGCCATTATCTTCACTGTAAGTAATCATTAAAACAGTTTTAGTGGTAAAATGTAATCACTTAAGTATAAGCAAAATCAATCTAAAAATAATTTTAAAGATTACCCAAAATATAAGTTTTTCAAATATAAATGCTAAGAATTTTATGATATTAAAGTCAATATAAGTAATTTTTTCACTAGAAGATAGCTTACAACAAGCCTAAAGCTAGAATTACTAAAAACTTATTAAGAGCTATTTTTTAGAAAAACGGGAGCCGTAAAATAACTCTACTGAAACTCATTTTCTCAACATTAATGTAACAGAATATTACGTATTAACTGCTAAAGTTTAAATAATAATGAATGACAATAATGGACAACTTAGTATGTTGACTCGAAATTATTTTAAAAAAAAATTTCCGTTACTATATGATATTTGCTATGAAAACTATAAAGGATTGGTTAGAAATCCCCAATGGCTGTTAATGCGGAAATTAGCGAGATTTCGTATAGGGCGATTTCTAAGAGAGTTTTTCTTAAAAGCTACAGCTAAATCATCTAATTTTTATGTAAATGAATCTCCTACTTTATTCCCATATATCGACGTAAATTTAGTAGTTGACAGTCTCAAGAAAGATGGGTTTTATTTAGGTATCAATCTACCTGAAAATATAGTAGAAGAAATAGTCTCATTTGCACACTCTAATCCTTGTTATATCCATCGCCAATCCAGATTGGGATTCTATTATTATCAGAAACAATTAGCAGAAATTGCTTATGGTGAACCATTGACTTTAGCTGGTTACTTCAACACAGCTTTGCTTTGTCCTGCTATTTGGCAACTACAGAACGATCCTAAATTATTGGCAATAGCTGCCAAATTTTTAGAACATGAACCTGCACATCAATGTAATCAACTGTGGTGGAGTTTTTCTGGAGAGGTAACAGATGAACAAAGGAGACAAACATTTCAAATGTTTCACTACGATATGGATGATTATCGATTTTTAAAATTTTTCTTTTATTTGACAGATGTTGATGCAAATGGCGGCGCTCATATCTGCATTCGGGGTAGTCATAAACAAAAGAAACTCTCACATTTATTGCTACCTAAATCAGAAACTGATGCAGAAATTATTAATTATTATACTAAAGACTCATTAGTGACTATTTGTGGTAAAGCAGGCTTTGGATTCGTTGAAGATACATTTTGTTTTCATAAAAGCAAAACTCCAATTAATCGAGACCGTCTCATATTACAACTTGAATATGCCATAACTGACTATGGTATGCAGCATGATACACGAGACATTTCAGGTTTGCGATTCCTCGTTAACCCGAAATTATAATTTTAAACAATTAAAATAAATTAAACACCCATCTGAAGAGGTTAAAGAAAAATTTATAGACTAAAATTTTCACCCACCTTGAAAGGGCTATAAAGCGTTCTAGATCCCCCTAAATCCACGCCACTTGCTCCAGTTCGGGTTTTCGCCCAACTGGAGCAAGTGGCGTGGGTTAGAGGAGATTAATAACTGCCTAAAATCTTTTTCGCTACTGCTAATTAGAAGTTTGTACGTGTTGAGGTTTCCCGTCTTTAGAAGCGTTTGGCACAATCTGTTTGAGTTGCACCTTCAGCCCGTTTTCCGGGCGTAAGGTGATTGAAGGCTGTGGCACGATTGGGTATCCTGGCACTAAATCTATTTGGAAGCGTTGAGCAATAGTCGCCAATAACAAAGCCGCTTCCATCTGAGCAAAACCTTTACCAATACAAATCCTTAGCCCATCCCCAAAAGGTATATATACTCCTTTAGGAAGTTCTTTTTCAAACTCCTGTGTCCAACGTTCTGGTTGAAAAGCTTCAGGATTCTCAAAATACTTTGGATGACGGTGCATTACCCATTGGCTAATCATGATTGCCATGCCTTGGGGAATTTCGTACTCACCAATCTGGGTATCTACTGCTGCTTCCCGCCCCATGAGAGGGACTGGAGGATATAACCGCATTGATTCTTTGATAATTTGCTGTGTATAAACTAACTGCCCAAGGTCTTCGAGTGTTGGTAACTTGCCTTGCAGAACTTGATTTAGCTCTAATTCTAATTTTTCACGCACTTCGGGATTTTGTGCCAAGAGCAACCACGTCCAGGATAAAGCATTTGCAGTAGTTTCATGCCCTGCCAACATTAAGGTGGCGACTTCATCTCGCAGCAGTTTATCATCCATCTGCTGAAGAGTTTGTTCGTCTTTCGCTTCCATTAGCATTGTCAACAAATCATTGGTTTTTTCCCCACTGTTGCGACGCTCTTGAATCAGTTTGTAGATAGCTTCATCCATTTGGGCAATGGCATGACGATAACGGATGTTTTCAGGTCTTGGCAACCACTCCAACACCAGAAAATTCTGCCGTCGCTTACTTTCAAACCACTGCATTGCCACATCTAGTGCATTGGCAACAACTTTTGTTTCTCCTGCATCTACATCAGTGCTAAATATGCACTTCATAACTATTTGCAGCGTCAAATGCATCATATCTGCATGAACGTCATGAGTTTCACCATCGTGCCAAGTTTGAAGCATTCGGTTGGTGTACTCTACCATTATTTGGCTATATCCATTAATCCGTTTTTGGTGAAATACTGGTTGGGCAAGACGACGTTGCCAAAACCAGGATTCTCCTTCTGCGCTTAACAACCCTTCTCCTAGTAAGGTTTTTAAGGCGCGTAAGCCTCGGCTTTTAATAAAATCGTTGCGGTTTTTTAGAACTTCTTCTATGTATTCAGGATTAGTTACTAAAAAAGTCGGAGTTAACCCTAACTGTAAGGGAATAATATCACCATAGTCACGACAACGGGTAAGAAATCCTAATGGGTCTTGTCCAAGTTCAAATAAATGTCCAACAATAGAGTTAACCGGCGGTGCTGATAACTCGAATACATTCAGAGCCATAGTAAAAACCCTCTAGGTTCGTGTCTATTCAAGAACCTTAATTCACTATTAATATTGAATTCTTCATCACATAGAGAGATTTTGGTAAATACGCTTTGTCAGTTAACCGAAAAGTTATCGTATTAAGTGCAGTTTCTGATCCAAAAATGCCTATTTTATTAGCCCAGATTTTGCGAAGCCTCCTCCTTTAAGCCGGATTCACCCAGTTTCTACAGGCGTTGAACCCTTGAAATTAGCAAAGGTGTTGCCTATATGATGTGCTTATTCTATAATTTCGTTACATACTTTGAAATTTTCCCGCTCACCTACATAGTCTGAAATTCAATGTCGTGAATCCTAAAGTATCTGTCATTATCCCTGCTTGCAATACTGAAGCTTATATTGCGAAGGCAATAGAGTCAACCTTGGAGCAAACGCTCAAAGATATTGAAGTTATCATGAAACCTTTGAGTTTCCGCTGCGCGTAATCGTGCTCTCAAAGCAGCCCAAGGAGAATGGATTGCTATTCTTGATTCAGATGACTGGTATGATCCCGAAAGATTAGAAAAGCTTGTATTGCTGACAGATGAAACAAATGCAGATATGATTGCTGACGATCTGTATTTAATCAAAGATGCTGCAACATCTCCTTAGAGTACATTGATTGAAGAAAGTGGAGAACATATAGATAAAATTCTCCAAATAGATATAGTTTCTTTTGTAGAAACTGATGTCTATGGAAAACCAGGGTTGCATCTTGGTTTAAGCAAGCCTATATTTAAACGAAAATTTCTGATTAAGCACGGCATTTTGGACGACGAAACTGTCAGCATAGCTGAATCTAGCTTATTCTCAAGTTGTAGAGCCTATAAAACAAAGAAAATGGTTAAAGGCATTAAAAAAAATCAGAAAAACCCATCCTTTTTTTATGATTTCCTTTCCCGATTTAACAATATTATCAAGCGTCGAATTCAATACTATGTGATGGGTAATAAATCAGTTTTTGACATTTCTTATAACCTCCAGAGAAAACTAAAAACTAGCAATTAGTACTATAGCAATCCGAATTGAAACGTGGGTATCTCTCAAATTTTCAACCGAAGTCTTGTACAGACAGAATAAGATTCTGGGGAAACAGTAGTAGCTCAGTAGCCTGATATTTTGTAAGCTGATCTTTCATAGCTGTCTCCCCAGAATCCTCAGAATATTTTACGTTCTTCTAGATGAGCAAGAATATCTGAGCGCGATCGCCATACAGGACGCAACTTTTTGTTAGCAAACATCTGTAACTGATCGCCAATGTGAGGCGATCCGGGTTGAGATGCATTACCGTAGCTGGTGAGTGCCATTGCTCGTACAGGGTTAGAAAATTCAATTGCAGCCACATAGGAATCACCTGCAAAGGCTTGGAACTGACCATTTTCTCCTGGAGCAGAATTCAGTACACGAAAAATTCCCAGGTTGCCATCCCCACCATTACTAGGCAAATCCTTATCACCCAATTTTAGCCGAAAAACCTGTCCCCACGGTACATCAAGCGCCCCATAGGTCTTTTCTACCTCTGCTGCGACTGCTTGCAAAGTTGCAACTGCACTTTCAGGATTAGCTAAACCATCGGGTGTGGTGCGTGGAGAATTTTCATTCCAGGGTTTACTAAAGGCCTTATCTAAGTCCATCTGTTGTACCCAAAAGGCAAATAATACAGCCCCGCGACTATCTCCATTGGCTTGCCGATCCCAGGCTTCTAGGACATTGGCTGCTTTTTGCCCTACGTCCTGACCGTACTTGCGTGCAGCTGGAATTAAATCATCCAAAATCCGATCAGCCAATTCCATGCGGGTAGAGTGCTTGTATGCAACCATTTCATCAAAAGAGATTTTGTCATCCTCAGCCAACATCCTTACAGAACGTTGGGAGCGGAAATCCATGAAACGAGGTGCCATGTAAGGCGGGTAGTTATCTGCTTTAATGGCAGCTGGAAAGGTAGTTGTCCAAGGTGGATCATTTGTATTTTGTAACCAGCCACTCTTAGGGTCAACTATGCGTGGTAAATCTTGGTAAGGATGAATTTTTGTCCACAAGGTTTTAGATGTATTGCCTGGGATTATGCTTTGCCAGTATTCAAAATCACCCTTAGAGCGCACTGGAACTTGACCATTGAATAGGTGCATAATATGCCCTTCTCGATCTGCATACATCACCGTAAACATTGGTAGTTGCAAGCGCTTAAGTACGGCTTGAAACTGGCTAAGGTTGTTTGCTCGTGCCATATCCCACCATTGCTGGAGTACGCCTGGCCGGTCAAGACCTGCAACTCTCAGCGCCACGGCTTTACCTGCTTTCTCAGCTATTACAGGCCCGTGAACAGAACTTTTTACTACTAATGGTTGCTCTTGCAAGGAGCCATCTTTCTGTTTCACCTTCAAGGAGAGGGTTTTTGTCTGGAAATTACGAACTTTGTCATCAAAGCGGTACCCATTACCTCCCAGTGTGAGTTCATAAAGATCCCAACCATCATAGGTGTTAACTGTGTGAGTCCAACCTAAGTTGTTGTTAAAGGCGATCGCTAATACAGGAATACCTACAAGTGTTGCTCCATAAGCATCAATTCCTGGTGCGGTGATTTGGGCTTCATACCACAAAAATAAATCTGACCAAGGTAAGTGTGGGTTTGCTAGCAACATTGCGTTCCCATTAGCAGAATGACTTGGTGCGATCGCCCAACCATTAGATCCTGCTTGCAATTTTTCTTTGCTCAGATCTAATGCTTCCTCTGGATTGACTACAAAGGTGAAATTGAGCACCCGATGTAAGTGAGCCATGACATCTTCTGCCTTGACTGGTAGCACCGCCTCAACTTGATCATCAATCAAGTTAGGATTTTGTTTTGCATAAGCATTGATCCCAGTAGCAAAAGCATCAAGATAACTACGAAAAGTTGGACTCTGTGCTTTGTACCAAGAACGAGCGCGTTCTGGTACTCCCGCAGTCTGTACCCAACGATCTGACTCTAGGTATTCCTCTCCCCAATATTCGGCGGCGCGTCCCCGTGCTTGACCATAGAGACGCAAAAGCAAATCTCCATGACTTTGCATTTGTGCCCAACCAAAGGCATAAAATGCACTCCGCTCATCTTTGCCGTAGATGTGCGGCACACCATAGGTATCCCATAATATCTCTGTGGATTTTGTTGGTACAGCCATAGTGCGGCTTCCGACAAACAAAACCAGTATGAAACTGAGTATTAAGGGTAAAACGCGTATTGATTTTCTTTTGTAAACCCTAAGTAAAAGATCAATCCTCATGAACACCACCATTTACAGATGTAACGCCTGGTGACTGAAACTGCTGTTGGTCAAAGAACAAGCTGGGGAGAAAAGTTTTCCCTTCGCCCTTCTGCACATCTGCAAAGGAACTTCCAAATAAAAAAACATCCAACTCTTTTTGTGGGGTAGGCCAAAGAGCCAGACCCTCAATAAGGGTGGACATCTTGTCCGCCCCACAAGTAGTAGTGATTTATTTCTTGGTAATCCTTAGAGCAGCCTCTTGATAACAAGGTAAAGCTGCACGCAAGTGACTTTGACAAAGCAGATTTAAGTTGATCTAACAATACCACTTTGTTGAGAAAGTATATCAAAGCTGGAACGGTATCCTTTATTCCGTTTAAAAATCTGGAAAAGACTACGCGATCGTGTAATCTATATATTTATCAAGAAAGATTATCAACTCCAATGATTAAAAAGCTGTTAAATATTGAGAGTGCCTATTGAAAAAACAACCTACCAGCAGAGCGTAATATTTTCAAATGATGCCAGGATAATGATAAAAGCGACCACAGTATCACCTAGAGAATTGAAAAAGCCACCAATTACAGCCTTATTTGGTTTGGTTTTTGGACTGTGTATGCTGCTAATCTGTTTAGTATACAGTGTGACATTAGGTGCGGCAGAAATACCTGTTAGCAAGATTTTGACATCTTTTATAGCCTTTGATGGTTCCTATGATCACTTAGTTATTCAGACTGTGAGATTACCGCGATCGCTAATTGCTATCCTTGTAGGTTCAGCCCTTGCCGTATCGGGAGCATTGATGCAGGGTTTGACGCGAAACCCCTTAGCAGATCCAGGTATTTTAGGTATTGAGTCGGGAGCCGCCCTTTTTGTCGTTGTGGCAATTTTTGTTTTTGGCAGCTCATCCCTAAGTGTTTACGCCCTTGTGGCATTTCTGGGCGCGGGAGTAACAGCGGTGTTAGTTTACATCCTTGGTTCTCTGGGACGGGGAGGAGCCACCCCACTGAATCTGACAGTAGCAGGAGCGGCGTTAACTGCTCTGATTTCTTCCTTCACCACCGGTATCCTCATTGTCAGTCAACAAACCCTCGAACAAGTTAGATTTTGGTTAGCTGGTTCATTATCTGGTCGAGATTTTAATTTATTCTTACAACTACTGCCTTTCGTCGGCATCGGATTAGTAATAGCTTTTGCCCTCGGCAGACAAATTACCACTATGAGTTTAGGTGAAGATGTCGCCAAAGGGTTGGGTCAACAGACAGCTTGGATAAAAATATTTACCGCTATCAGCGTAGTCTTACTAGCAGGAAGTTCCGTCGCTCTTGCAGGGCCAATCGGCTTCATTGGTTTAGTCGTTCCCCATATAGTGAGATTTTACATTAAAGCCGATTACCGTTGGATATTACCTTATTGTGCAGTTTTGGGTGCTATTTTACTCTTGGTTGCAGACATTGCCGCCCGTGTATTGCTCAAACCGCAGGAGTTACCTGTGGGTGTAATGACAGCAATAGTTGGCGCTCCTTTTTTTGTATACCTAGCTAAATCAAAGGTGAAAAAATGAGTTTTGATTGGCTAGTCATTCGTTCCCAAGCGATATCTTTCCGCATCGACCGACGTGTACCAGTCATACTGCTATGTTTGGCAGTAGCGATCGCAGTGGCGATGGTGATGAATGTCGGGCGGGGTGAATATCCAATCTCGCCTTTAGATATCGTGAAAACTATATTGGGTTTAGATACAGGAAATCCAGACCATTCATTCGTGATTCAGAATCTCCGTCTACCCCGCACCCTTGTAGCTTTTATGGTAGGGATGGCGCTGGCAATTTCTGGGACTATCTTTCAAGGACTGACACGCAATCCATTGGCTGACCCAGGTATTATTGGCATCAATGCTGGGGCGAGTCTGGCGGCAGTTACAGTAATTGTGCTATTTCCTTCAGCACCAATTTACACCTTGCCACTATCAGCCTTTGCTGGTGCTTTGCTAATGGCGATTTTAATTTACTCGCTAGCTTGGAATAACGGTAGTTCCCCGATTCTATTAATTTTAATGGGTGTTGGTTTATCTGCGATCGCCAGTGCCATAACCAGCTTGATGATTACCTTTGGCGAAATTTATGACGTTAGTAATGCTTTGGTTTGGTTAGCTGGGAGCGTCTACGGCCGGACTTGGGAGCAAGTCTTTTCCTTACTACCTTGGTTAATTGTTTTTGTGCCTATGGCTTTGACACTAGCAAGGCATTTGAACGCTCTTAACTTAGGAGATGATGTCGCCAAAAGTCTAGGTAGCCAGGTGGAATGGCAACGTGGTTTACTGGTGCTGGTGGGTGTAGCTTTAGCAGGTGCAGGAGTCGCCACCGCCGGAAATATTGGTTTTGTTGGTTTAATCGCACCCCATTTAGGACGACAGTTGGTAGGTGCAACCCATGAAGGCTTGGTTCCTACCTCCGCACTGTTGGGGGGAGTGATTGTTGTAATGGCAGACTTGCTAGGAAGAACACTATTTGCACCTATTGAACTTCCTTGTGGGGTGGTAACTGCTGCTGTTGGCGCTCCTTACTTTCTTTATTTATTAATTCGTAACCGCAAAAAATAAAGCTGAGAAATATCACCTATGAAAGGACTGTCAACCAAAAATCTGTCTTTAGCCTACGATGGTGCGCTGATTATCCGTGACCTGAATTTGGCAATCCCTAACGGACAAATAAGTGCTTTAGTTGGTGCTAATGGTTGTGGTAAATCAACGTTGTTACGAGGTTTGGCAAGATTGCTTAAACCCTGTAGCGGTAATGTCTATCTTGATGGAACGTCTATTTTTAATCTTTCCACTAAAGAAGTAGCACAGCAGTTAGGTATTTTACCCCAAGGGCCAGTAGCACCGGAAGGGTTAACAGTGCAAGATTTGGTAGCACAAGGGCGTTACCCTTATCAAAATTGGTTGCAGCAGTGGTCAGCAAAAGATGAAAAAATCGTACAGCAGGCACTCTTCATTACAGATTTGTTGGAATTGGCAGATAGAGGATTAGATACTTTGTCTGGTGGACAACGACAGAGAGCTTGGATTGCAATGGCACTGGCGCAAGATACAGATATTTTACTTTTAGATGAACCGACTACTTTTTTGGATTTGACCCACCAAATAGAGATTTTGGATTTGTTGTATGAGTTGAACCAAACTCAGGGGCGAACAATTGTGATGGTGCTGCATGATTTAAATCAGGCTTGTCGTTATGCTGATTACTTAGTTGCAGTTAAAGATGGTCGAATTTTTGCTGCTGGCGAACCAGAGCTAGTCATGACTCAAGAAATGGTTCAGGAGGTTTTTGGATTGAAGTGTAGGATTATTCTTGACCCAGTTGTGGGGACACCGATGTGTTTACCTATAGGACGCAAGGGTAAAGGAAGTGAATTATCCCACTCTGGCAGAGCCTGAGAGTTGGGAGAGATAGCGCATTTAATTTAACGGCTCAACGCCGTTAAATTAAATAATTTCCTGAAACTACTTTGTCAATAGAGAATTTTTTATTTTGCCTTGACTGACTTCTGCCAGCAATAATCGAATCTATAGGACTCCGATTCGTTTTATCAAAGTTGTATCTGAAATATTGTTCAGAAATCAGACAGGAGTCCTATACAACTGAGAAATTTTAAAATTTGATACTAATTACACAATGCAATCCTAGTGTATTATGAGAGTAGTAACAGTCTACTAAGACTTGTTATAAACGCAATTCTATAAGTCCGTAAACAATTATTAAAAATGATATGAATTCTAATATGCAAGAAAGTGCTGTGCAGACATCTTCCATAATTTATGGAGTACACTTTGCGGCCAAGAAAAACCTAAGTATGGTTAGTACAAGTGTAGCCAATGAAACTGCAAAAAAAAATTGTAATCCAGCAGGAAAGCCATTGCACACTTCAGAAGTGGAAAATATAGCCCATACGACCCCTGAAATATCTCTAATATCTTTAGATATAGAAACTGGTAAACAGTTATCCCACTCGCCAATCTCGGTTAACACCGTTGAGAATAAAAATATACGTACTCCAGATGTGCATAAAGCCTTCCATAGCAACCCTTATGAGCGGCTAACAAGTCTCACTCATCTATCCAACGGGACGTTCATTATCACCTGTGTAGCACGCACGCAAAATGGCGATTTTAATCGGCTCATATTTTTTAATCGTGACAAGTCTTCTCGAACTCACAAAGCTCTAAAAGTGTGGGGATTTCAACAGGATAGTAGTACTTTAGAAAGTCTGCTAGAAACTCAAGATGGCAAGCTTTTGGGCATAGTTAGTCTAAGAGGGGGTGTTCCACCTTTTGAGTTAGCAACCATTGACTATGAGACGGGTAAAGTAACCTATGATCCACTATTACCCGATTTGCAACCAGACCGACGCTATAGTAATCTCGCCCAATCCCCTGTTAATAGAAAAATTTATGCTACAAGCATGGGTAT
This sequence comes from Nostoc sp. NZL, assembly GCF_015714705.1. Classification (NCBI taxonomy): domain Bacteria; kingdom Bacillati; phylum Cyanobacteriota; class Cyanophyceae; order Nostocales; family Nostocaceae; genus Nostoc; species Nostoc sp. NZL. The sequence goes on from NZ_WBKL01000205.1 coordinate 47,949, forward strand.
GGGGTACTCTCTGCATTTGGTGCAGTTAGATATGGAGAATAATTCAGTAATGACTGGCAAAGCACTAATTATAAAGTTGTCAGAATTACACTTCAACAATAAGCCTTTAGAAAGTGACTTGCTCAGTTTAGCTTTTTCTTCATTAGGAAAACTATATGCAGTGGCTAATCTCAATCATGAGCCAATGAATTCTCTATTCACCGTGGATATCGATACCGGAGAGATGACGCTAGTAAGAAAATTAGCAGTTATTAAAATTGCCTTTGCTTATTAATAAGACCTATCCGAAAACTCGCAAGCCAATATTTACAAAGCTTTTGGTCAAGCTTAAATATACCCATCGGTATGCAGTTATTAGTCAAAATTCCCGAAAATCTGTACCAAGCCGTTGCGATCGCAACCCAAGAAAAGCCAATACGCTTGGGTTAAGGCTTTACTCTTTGTCAAACAAAGTCAATTTTTTAACGAACCGCATACTCCTAGGTCGAAGCAAGCTACGCGCAGCATCTCGTTAGAGAAGGGCGCAAAGGAAGAGAAGAAAGAGAAAAAAGGGAAGAAAGAAATGCTTAACTGAACTGTATTGCAAGAAAAGCTGCCGCCGATTTTGCTAAAGTTGTTCAAAATCCAGGTATCAGCAATATTGATTCTGAGCGAAAGCGGAACGTCCCCGGCTCCGCTCATGAATTCTTCTTTGATTTTAGTTTTCTAAATCTTTGCTGCTAACAGTTGTGCTGATCATTTGTTCTCGCAAAATAGCAACTTGAGAAATCATGATTTTCTCTAACGCACCATCTTCCATTCCTCCCATCCAACGAATCATTGACGAGAGAAATAGTTCTTTAAGGTAGGCAAAAGAAAAGCCTTCAGTTAACGCAACCATCTGACTCACAGCCTGCTCAGACAAGCCCATAGCAGTTTTTAATTTATCATTCCATAACGTGATGTAGGCTTCTCGTTCTGGGATAGCTGGCAAGTCAAAATGATATTTGCGGTCAAAGCGACTGGGGCGATCGCTAATTGCTGAATCTAAACGTTCTGGATGATTAGTGGTTGCAATGGTCACAATTCCTTCATTAGAGGCAAAGCCATCAAGTTCATTTAAAAAGAAAGAGCGATTTTCATCATTCAATAGAGAATCAATATCTTCTAATACCAAAATACAAGGGGCTGACTGCCGTGCCTGTTTGAATACATTACGGATATTTTCGCTATCAGTTGCATACTCAGATTTAAAGCTTTTAACATATAAACAAGGCTGCTGCATTTGATTAATCAATGCTTTCACTGTATGGGTTTTACCATTCCCAGGCGAGCCAATTAATAAAATACCACGTTTCCAAGGAACACTATAATTTGTGTAAGTTTCGCGGGATGCAAAGAAGGTTATTAGGTCATCTTGAATGTCTTGTTTCAGAGTGCTATGCAAGACGAGATTATCAAACTTTGCGCTTTGAATAGATTGAAACAACTCTGGGTTTTTATTCCAGTACCCATCTTCAAAAACTAAAAGTTCATCACGAATTTCTGAGTTCCAATCACAAACTGCGGCGAAAAAGTTTTTAGCCAACTTTGTGCTGTTAGCCAAAATCCAAAAATGGCGAGTTTTGCAATAACCTTCGTGCCAACTCATTAAAAGTACATTAAGTTTGTCTCCTTGCCATGAAACTTCAAAACTGGCATTTTCATTAAAATTGTAAATCTCGTTCTCCATACCATTCCAACCAGTGAGGATTTGGTTATGGATATGAGTATCATATTGAATTTTGCAGAGGTTTGCCTCAGCATACTTTTCTAAATTAAACGAACTATCATTACTTACTAGCAATGTTTTTTTAGGATAAATAGCTGCTAACTGCTGACTAACATGATAGGAAATAGCATCATTAGGTAAACTAAGTGCTTCTGTAATTAGTTTTTGAATTTTCATGTTTATTTATTCTTCTGGTTAACTGGCACTTAGAAAGATATCCAATTAGGATAATCTAATCTAACATTAAGATATCAGTAATGTGTGCAGTCCAGAGATTAGCAACGCGATCGCTTAGATTTAAACTATCAAGATGTTTGGAAATTTCCACCTTGCCATTAGAGCTTGGGGCAAATGGGGTTGTATTATCAAACTTGAGATGCGGCGCAATCGAGAATTCGTAGTTGGGGAGTTAGTGGCAGATGGATACACTGTTATAGATGCAGCCGATTGGGACAGTTCTGGAGTCTTTTAAAGCCGCGTCTCTGGAATTGGATGCAATCGAGTCTCAATTCATCAAGGACACTGACCTTTCAGGTTTAGTATAAGCTTTCTTGCTGTACAGGTAAATTAACAAATAAAATATGAGTGCCATAGCACGATAATGGAATTTTGATTTATATAGAAATTCTGTCTTCAACAAAATTTTACAATTGGATAAAATCTCCATTCTTGATAAACCTAAAAAAATCAAAAAGTGTTATTGTTTATAACAACAATTAATTTTTATAAAATAAAGATTGTTTAAATTTTTAAGAGAATTGTTACTTTTTACATTAGCCCTTTCGGCGCTGAGTTCTTTTATTTTTGGAAAAAACCATGTCCTCGCCGAAATTAAAGCTGATACCACCTTGGGAAGTGAATCATCAATCTTAATCCAAGAGGTTGAGGTTAAAGAAGCAATAGGCGATCGCATCGATGGTGGTGCAGTCCGAGGAAGCAACCTATTTCACAGTTTTGGCGAATTTAGCATTGGTAACGAACAACGGGTTTACTTCTCTAACCCCACGGGAGTAGAGAATATCCTCACGAGAATCACAGGTAATAACCACTCCAATATTTTGGGGACACTAGGGGTTTTAGGTAATGCAAATCTGTTTTTAATTAACCCCAATGGTATTGTATTTGGAGCCAATGCAAGATTAGACATTGCAGGTTCTTTTGTGGCGAGTACAGCTGATAGTTTGAGATTTGATAACAATTTTGCTTTTAGTGCTACTAATCCCCAAATTCCTCCCTTATTGACTGTCAATGTACCCCTTGGCTTACAATTTGCCGCAAATCCAGGTAGTATCCTCAACCAATCCACTGTTAAGGATAGTAATGGTGAAATTGTCGGACTCCAGGTGCAACCGCAAAGAACCCTTGCACTTGTGGGAGGCGATATTTTTCTAGAACAAGGGAGGATGAAAGCAGATGGGGGACAGATAGAATTGGGATCTGTATTCGGTAATGGTCTTGTCCACTTGAACTGGTCATTTGCCTCTGATGCTATTCCTCTGACATTAAGCTATGAAGGCATTGAAAATTATCGGGATATCCAATTGTCTCGTAGGGCTGAAATCATTGCTAATTCTGACAGTATTAGTCAAAGTATAGGTAGCGTTCATCTCCAAGGGAGGCAAGTCACTCTCAGCGAAGAATCAGGAATTTTTAACCGCAATAGAGGTTCTGGAAAGCCAGGAAGTGTCATTATCAACGCCACAGATTTGGTAGAAATGAGTGGAGGTTCCCCGATTGACGAGAACAGTCTAATCAATGTCGCTAATTCTGGTTCTGGAGAGGGAAGCAGCGTAATTATTAACACTAGCCGATTGATTATGGGGGATGGCTCAGGTATTTTTGCTAACACCAGAGGTGTAGGTCAAGGTGGAAGAATAATTGTGAATGCCTTGAATTCTGTAGAACTCTTTGGTACTTCATTCAATGGGTCTTCTACTGGTCTTTTTGCCACAACTCAGGCTGAGGGTAGAGGCGGCAATATAACGATTGATACTGGACGGTTAATTGTTCAAGATGGAGGAGTCGTATCGGTTTCTACTTTCAACACGGGTCAGGGGGGAGAACTGACAGTGATTGCGAAAGAATTTGTAGAGCTAAGTGGAATATACGGGGGTGGACGGAATTCCAGTGGCTTGTTTGCTCAATCTAATATAGGTGCTAAAGGTAATGCTGGAAATTTGACAATTAAAACTGGGCAGTTAGTTATCCGTAACGGTGCACAGATAGGAACATCCACTTTCTCTTCAGGGAATGGCGGAACAATGATTGTGGATGCCTCTAAGTCTGTGGAAGCCAACGGTACAGCCATAAGAAGCGATGGTTCTCAAGTAAGTAGCGGCATATTCAGTTCAGTTGGCAGGCGACCAGACATTACACAACCGACTGGTAAGGGAGGAGATATAACAATCAACACTAGTCGCTTAGTAGTTCAAGATGGAGCACAAATCCAAGCTAATACTTTTGCTAGAGGAGCAGGAGGAACATTAACTCTCAACGTAGAGAATTTACTGATTCAAAACGGGGGAGAAGTTGGCGCTAGCACCTTTAATGAGGGTTTAGGGGGAAAGGTGACTGTGAATGCCTTGGAATCTGTAGAAGTATCTGGTTCTGGAATAGGAGATACTGGGTTGGGAAATTCTAGTATTCGTAGAGTTAATAGTATATTGTCTGCTGGTTCGCAAGGGTTCGGAAATTCTGGCAATCTCACAATTGCTACAAAGAATTTGGTTGTGCGAGATGGAGGTCAAGTTACTGTTAGTGGTTTGGGAGTAGGCAATCCAGGTAATTTAGATATCACCGCCAAGGCTATCTTGCTGAACGAGGGAGCGCTCTCTGCTACCACAGCCTCTGGTAGTGAAGCTAACATTCAGCTTAGAGTGTCCGATTTAGTAGTATTGCGGAATAATAGTTCAATTAGTGCCCAAGCCTTCGACAAAGGTGATGGCGGCAATATCAATATTGATACAAGTTTTGTGGTTGCTGCCCCCAATGAAAATAGCGACATTATTGCCAACGCCTTCGAGGGTTCGGGAGGCAAAATTAATATTACCGCTCAAGGTATTTTTGGATTGCAATTCCGTGAAACTTTAACTCCCCTCAGTGACATCAACGCCAGTTCAGAACTGGGAATTAATGGAGTTGTAGACATTAACACACCCGATGTCGACCCTAGTCGCGGACTAGCGAATTTGACCACAAATATAGTAGATGCTTCCACACTCATTGCCCAAACCTGTAAGAGTGCTGGGGGAGTAACAGCCAATCAACAAAGTGAATTTATAGTCACTGGGCGAGGTGGTTTGCCACCTAACCCCATTGAGCCACTTAGCAGTGATGCCATCTGGCAAGACTTGCAACCCCACGCATTGCTTAATGAACAGATCAGTGGCTCTCAACAAGAGGTAAGCTTAGTTTCACAAACACCTGCTGCGATCGTCGAAGCTCAAGGATGGATAATTGCTGCTGATGGTACTATTACCCTTGTAGCTCAAGCTCCAACTACTACTCCTCACAACTCCTCATTCACACCTGTTAATTGTCCAGTTGCCCAAAACTGATGTTGGACTCTCACATGGCAAAAAAACAGCCAAGATTTTTGCGTAAAGCTCTAGCTTTTGCGCTTTGTCTGCTAATAGGGGTGAGTCTAACTCTGATACTTGAATTGAGGCAAGTCACAGCTTCTTCTGTTCAACCTCTGCTTCTAGAAGAGAAAATTGGAGAAAAATCAACACAATACTTATCGGACTCAAATTTAATTCAACAAGGTAGAGAACTGTACCAAGCAGAACGATATGCTGAAGCTGTAAATATTTGGCGATCGGCACTCAAAGCAGAAAAGAATTTATCGTCTCAAGCTATGGTGCTAAATTATCTCTCCTTGGCTTACCAGCAGTTGGGACAGTGGCAGCAGGCAACTAAGACAATTAGCTCTAGCTTGAATTTAATCCAAAACTCCAAACAGACAACAGCACAAACAAAACTCATCCTTGGCCAAGCGCTCAACACTCAAGGAAGTTTGCAATTAGCTCAAGGTAAGGCAGAAGAAGCTCTCAATACTTGGCAACAGGCAACTGCCATTTATACCACAGCAGGCTATACACAAGGCAGAATTGGCAGTTTAATTAATCAAGCTCAAGCCCAACAAGCTCTAGGGCTTTATCTCCAAGCTCGTAAAACCCTAGCAGAAGTAGAACAAACACTAGAGAATCAACCAGACCGGCAGTTAAAAACTACAGGATTGCGTAGCCTGGGCAACGTTCTTAAATCAGTGGGCGCTTTCGCTGATTCTCGCAGAGTTTTACAGCAAAGTTTGCAGATGCTACAGGGTGGTGCTAATGTGTCACAACAAGAATTGAGTGCCACCTTACTCAGCCTGGGTAACACAGCTTATGCTCAAAGCAATACAGATGCAGCATTGGCATATTACGAACAGGCTGCAACTACTGGCTCTGCAAGCAGCATGACGCAGATTCAGTCTCAAATCAATCAACTCCAGCTATTGATAGCAACTGGACAAACGAAAAAAGCCGAGAGTCTCTCGCTACAACTCCAGCCAAAGTTTAGTAATCTACCTCCCAGTCGCTCAACAATTTACTCTCGCATCAACCTTGCCAAAAGTTTGGTGAAACTGGGAACTAAAGGAAACGCTGAATCTGCTAAACTACTGGCGATCGCAATTCAAGAAGCTCAAAACTTAAGTGACCAACAAGCAGAATCTTATGCTTTGGGTTATCTAGGTGGACTCTACGAACAAACTCAGCAGTGGTCAAATGCTCAAGATTTAACCCAGCAGGCTTTGCAAATAGCTCAAGCCATTAATGCTCCACATATTAGTTATCAGTGGCAATGGCAATTAGGACGAGTTTTAAAAGCCCAAGGAGCAATCAAGCCAGCAACATCAGCTTATGAAGTAGCCTTTACAACATTAAAATCTCTGCGTAGCGATTTGGTGGCGATTAACAGTGATATTCAATTTTCCTTCCGTGAAGCTGTAGAGCCTGTATATCGTGAATATGTACAATTACTGTTAAATCCAGGTGAAAACGTAGAATCTAGTCAGGAGCAGCTAAAACAAGCCCGTCAAGTAATTGAATCACTACAACTAGCAGAACTCGACAACTTCTTTCGTTCAGCTTGTCTACAAGGTCAGATAGTACCGATTGAGCAGATTCAACAATCAGAAGCAGCGGTAATTTATCCCATCATTCTCCCAGACCGACTAGAAGTAATTCTGAGTTTACCTCAGCAGCCACTACGCCACTATGCCACCAAAATAAGTCAACCTGAAGTAGAAGAAATTATAGAGCAACTCAGAGAAAATTTAGAGAAGTCTTTCACAACACCTGAAGGAAAATTATTATCTGCAAAAGTTTACGACTGGTTAATTCGCCCTGTGGAAGCAGAACTGTCTGAAAGTCAGGTGAAAACATTAGTTTTCGTCTTAGATGGTTCTTTGCGGAATGTGGCGATCGCAGCCTTGTATGATGGCAAACAGTATTTGGTAGAGAAATACAGTATTGCACTTACACCTGGGTTAGAGCTATTAGGGCCCCGTCCTTTGCGCCAAGGTAGGCTAAAAACTTTGGTCGCTGGACTCACAGAAGCACGACATGGGTTTAGTTCCTTACCAAATGTCAGTGACGAATTAAAAGCAATTGAGTCGGAAGTGCCTAGCGAAGTTCTCGTGAATCAGAAATTTACTAGTTCAGAATTACGAAAACAGATTGACTCTGTGCCCTTCTCTGTAGTGCATCTGGCAACTCATGGTCAATTTAGTTCCAATGCTGATGAAACCTTTGTGCTGGCTTGGGATAAACCGATTAAACTCAACGAACTAAAAGATTTGCTTCGCAGCAGAGAGCAAACTACACCTGAGCCAATTGAATTACTCGTTCTCAGTGCTTGCGAAACTGCCGAGGGAGACAAACGAGCAGCTTTAGGACTGGCTGGAGTGGCAATTCAAGCAGGCGCACGCAGTACCTTAGCTTCTCTTTGGAGTTTGGATGATGAATCTGGTGCTCGCCTCATTGGTCAATTTTATAAAGAATTAGCAACTAAGCAGGTGACAAAAGCAGAAGCACTGCGGCAAGCTCAACTCTCTCTTTTAAAAGACCCAGATTACCGCCATCCCTTACATTGGGCATCTTACGTCTTGCTGGGAAATTGGCTCTAGTGGGTTGTTAAAAAATTTTTTGGCTTTGTTCTTATTTGAGTGCATAAACCTCAAAAGTTAAACGTGTAACTCTGTGGAGGGTGAAGTAAGTAACGCCAACCAACAAATTCGAGGTTGCGGTAATTCAAACTACTTTAACTACTCTCCACAGAAGTTGAAGCCAGGTAGTCATTATTTCTGCCCAATGCAGACTTGTACAGTGGCAGCAAATCATCAGCATGATGAGCGATTTGCCCTGTTAATTTCGCCTAGCTCAACAGCAAATCAACTTATAAACAATCATACCGTTAACTACTCAACAAAGGAACGTAAACCATGACTACTAATTACACCTCTAAATCTGCTTTTTCGTCTCACCAATCTACTCGTAAGGAAAAATTTATGTCCCGCAAACCATTAGGTCTACTTGCAGCACTCATCAGCGTCGGTGTGCCACTATTTTCATTGAATTTTGCTCAACCTGCAATGGCACAAGATAAGGCTAATTGCATAGATGTTAAAGGTGTAGGTGTATGTGTTGAAGAAAAAGGTGCTGGTTACGAATTTTATGCCAAGCTTGGGCCAATCACCAGTCAGAAACAATATATAGGTCGTGATGGTGGTTGTGCGACTTTTGGTACTGTTGATTTTGCTGGCTCTTACGCCCAAGTACAAGGTTGTGTTAAGGGAAGTCCACTAAGATTTGAAGGGAAAGCAGAAGCATGTGCATTTCGCCGTTGCAAAGGTGACAATTTTGCCATCAATTTACCCAATTCAGGCAATACTGCTTCTCAACCAACCCAAAATCCAAACGCTTTAGGTAAATACCAACTTTTCTGGGATGGAGTGCAAGTTGGCATGGAACCCAGTTGGACACTCCAACAAGCGATCGCTAATTTAGAATTCAATAAGAAAAGCTATCCCGACAAGAAAGTTGAAGGTTTATTCAACGGTCAAAAAGTCGGATATGAATTAATCTGGGATGGTACGAGAGTTGGCTTTGAACCAGGTTGGACACTCCAACAAGCGATCGCTAATTTAGAATTCAATAAGAAAAGCTATCCCGACAAGAAAGTTGAAGGTTTATTCAACGGTCAAAAAGTCGGATATGAATTAATCTGGGATGGTACGAGAGTTGGCTTTGAACCAGGTTGGACACTCCAACAAGCGATCGCTAATTTAGAATTCAATAAGAAAAGCTATCCTGACAAAAAAGTTGAAGGTTTATTCAACGGTCAAAAAGTCGGCTATGAATTAATCTGGGATGGTACGAGAGTTGGCTTTGAACCTGGTTGGTCACAAGAGCAAGCGATCGCTAACTTAGAATTCAATAAGAAAAGCTATCCCGACAAAAAAGTTGAAGGTTTATTTAATGGTAAACAACTCTAATAAATTAGAATTGATGCGATAGCCAATAGAATTAGCTCTAGCAAAACTGCTAGGGCTATTTTAATGTCCTGAAGAAAATTGCCAACCCAATCGCTACTAAAACCTGTAATTTCAGCTACTTACTTGCTCTACTTTCATTGGTTTTTCTGGTCGGCTCAACAGACGAATGACTAATCATCTGCTGCGTTCTTTTACATCTCGACAACGACGGTAGCGTTGGGTCAACTGTGCATAATCTAAATGAGCAAGAATCTTCATCCGAGTATGAGGCATCGCTGCACACCGATTTTACTTCCACTAAATAATACTATCTATTGCAACTTGGTATGAGAATACTAAACCAAATTTCTACGGGCACGTTGTGCGATTTGCTGCGGCGTACTGGGTCGATTCACTAACTTTTCCAGGGCTTGCTGGTCAGTATCACTCAGGGTGATTGTCAGCGGTTGGCAGCGCATGAGTGGTCAAATTAATCTCGTCATTTATACACTAACTGAATTTACGCCGCAGTGTACTAGTTAGAGTTGATACTATCTTACTTGCCCTTAAGTGAGGAAAAATCACGGTATCTTTCATAAAAAGCGACTTCAGTTATATAATCACAATAAGACCTTGCAACAAGTTTTTATCTTTGAGCCGTGAGCCACTGTCGCCTAAAAAAAATTCATTCCGTTAACCTGAGAATTGGCAATCAGTGTCCACCGTAGGATTGCTCTATTAATTGGCTGTCTAGCTTGATCCTGGCTAGGCATACTCCCGCTGCATAGTCAAAGTTGATTAATAGAGCAATTCTCAAAATTTGGAATTTATGCAAACAGAATTACGGGATGCGATAGGCGAAGCCATGCCCTCCGGGCTTATCGCTCCGCAAGAAATCGAGCGTCGGCGTAACTTTGCGATCATCTCTCACCCAGACGCAGGTAAAACTACACTTACCGAAAAGCTGCTACTCTACGGAGGCGCAATTCAGCAAGCTGGTTCTGTAAAAGCTCGTCGCGCCCAACGCCACGCTACCTCTGATTGGATGGCAATGGAGCAACAACGGGGTATCTCTATCACCTCAACAGTATTGCAATTCGAGTATCAAGGGTTCCTCCTCAATCTTTTAGATACACCAGGACACCAAGATTTTAGTGAAGATACTTACCGAACTCTAGCGGCTGCGGATAATGCAGTCATGCTCATTGATGCGGCGAGGGGATTAGAAACCCAGACTCGCAAGCTATTTGAAGTTTGTCGATTGCGTTCTTTGCCTATTTTTACCTTTATTAACAAACTGGATCGTCCCAGTATGTCGTCTTTAGAACTAATTGATGAAATTGAGCAAGAGTTAGGGCTTGCAACTTATGTCATCAATTGGCCGATTGGTACAGGCGACCAGTTCCGAGGCGTTTTTGACCGTCGCCATCAGCAAATCCATTTGTTTCAAAAGACAGCTGCTCATGGTAGCAAAAAAGCCGCAGATACTACTATCTCTATGGGCGATCCGAGAATTGAGTCACTTTTAGAGCCAGAGTTATACTACCAACTCAAAGAAGACTTAGAAATTCTCGATGGGGTAGGTTCAACCTTCGATTTAGAAGCAGTGCATCAAGGTAAAATGACCCCGGTGTTTTTTGGCAGTGCTATGAACAACTTTGGTGTGGAGTTATTTCTAGAGTCATTTTTGGAATATGGACTCAAGCCAACTCCTCACAAAAGTAATAAGGGTGAAATTGCGCCAACTTATCCAGAATTTTCTGGGTTCGTGTTTAAATTGCAAGCCAATATGGACCCGAAACACCGCGATCGCATTGCTTTTTTGCGTGTCTGCTCTGGTAAGTTTGAAAAAGACATGGTGGTGAACCATGCCCGTACAGGTAAAACTATTCGCCTATCCCATCCCCAGAAGTTATTTGCTCAAGAACGAGATACCGTGGAAGTCGCATATCCAGGGGATGTAGTGGGGTTAAATAATCCGGGGACATTTGCGATTGGAGATACTGTATATATAGGTGAAAAGCTGGTGTACCCTAGTATTCCTTCTTTCTCTCCTGAGTTATTTGCTTACCTAAAGAATGCAGATCCCACCAAATATAAGAATTTCAACAAAGTGGTTACAGAACTGCAAGAAGAGGGAGCAGTGCAGATTTTACACTCCACAGATGAGAGTAAACGCAACCCAATTTTAGCTGCCGTTGGTCAACTTCAGTTTGAAGTGGTGCAGTTTCGTCTCGTTAATGAGTATGGAGTAGAGACTTACCTACTGGAGTTTAGACTAAAAGCAGGCGATCGTTAACAAAGGAGTGTACGTGTCGTTAGTATAAAATTTTTGGAAGGAGAGTCTGCGCTTAACACAGACCCCCAACGCCTGTAGATGAGAGAAGAACCACCAACTCTCACCTGCCAATATGAAACTTGCCAAACTAGAAGAATTTCGTCAAGCCGCTTATGAGCATTTAGGTAGAGCGCATGATGTGACTTTTGAACTGACAGATGCAATATTGCTGACTCGTAACGCCTACAGTTTGGCAGATTTATCGCTATCAGCAGTATTTAGACGTAAGTGGCCAAGCATCTCCGAGGCATTACAAGATAGCAGACCACAGCGACAAAAATTGATGCAGTTATACATCAAACAGATGCCAACGCAGAGCCGTCCATTGTTAGCAGGCGACCACACTGCATGGTCGCGCCCAGATGCGGTCACTCTACAGGAGAGGACAATAGAACACAGCAGCGCTACAGTACCTGGAAATAAACCGATTACTATTGGTCAGGGATATAGCACCATTGCGTGGATACCGGAGGATTCAGGCAGTTGGGCGTTACCCTTGAGACATGAGCGAATTAGCAGTTGGGAAAACCCCATACAGAAGGCAACTTGGTAGTTGCAACAAGTGTGTGAGCATTTGCCAACTAGACCAATTTCGGTTTGGGATAGTGAGTATGGGTGCGCTCCTTTCGTTTTGAAGACAGCCAACATTAGAGCAGATATTCTGGTACGTTTGCGTTCAAACCTATGTTTGTGGGGCGCACCGCCACCATATTCTGGTAAGGGGCGGTCCAGGAAGCATGGTGATAAATTCAAACTGAACGAACCTTCTACATGGAGTGAAGTCACTCAAAGTATAGAATTAAACCACTCCAAATTAGGGCGGATCAAGGTGAGCTTGTGGTCAAATTTACACTTTCGTAAAACTGCCACACGCCCCATGTCCTTCATCAGGGTTGAGCGTCTTGATGAACAAGGTCATTTCAGGGTATCAAAACCTTTGTGGTTGGCTTGGGTAGGAGAAGAAATGCCTCCACTATCTGAAGTTTGGCAACTCTACTTACGGCGCTTTACTGTTGACCACTGGTATCGTTTTTTGAAGCAACGCCTACACTGGACGCTTCCTAAGCTCAGTACCCCCAAGCAATGTGAGCGTTGGAGTGATCTGATGCCTCTGATGACTTGGGAATTGTGGCTGGCGCGTGATATCGTTGCTGATAATCCTTTACCTTGGCAAAAGTCATTGGACAAAATGACCCCTGGAAGGGTTGCCCAAGCGATAGGGAGCATTTTTGCAGTGATTGGTACTCCTGCCCGCTCGCCTAAACCTCGTGGAAAGTCTCCAGGCTGGAAACCAGGAAAACCACGACAACGTAGAATTCGCTATCCGATAGTCAAAAAAACTACAAATAAGCCCCGCAAAGAGCAAACAAAATCTGCTTAGGGTTGTAGATTTTCATGTCTGAAGCCTGTTTCTTTTCAACTCAGCTTTGCTGGGTCGTTTTTTGTTGCTTAGTCTAAACTCCAGTATCAATCGCTAAGAAAAGCAAGAACCTATCCCACTAATAAAATTCTTTGAATCCAAATATGAATAGTAGCAAGATCAAGAAATGCATCAAAATATACTTTTCGACGTTCCCAGCGAACAGCTAAACGACGGTATTTGCGTTGATACCAAGCAAAACAACGTTCTTGCTGGTATCTTGTCACAGATATTTTGATCGGTCTACCTTTATTTTTCTTAGTTTTCCAAACTCTTTTTGGTATTTGGGGTCGAATACTCGGAAAGCGTAAACTTGCACGTTGTTGTTTTGAGTCATACCCCTTATCGGCAGCCAACACCCTAAGTCGTTTACGTGGTCTACCGCGTTTCAAGGTTTTTAATTTGACTTTATTCGAGTATTGCTAATACC